>NZ_JAOQNS010000010.1 GCF_025961475.1 Rhodobium gokarnense
CCACCAGGCGATCGGAAACATCCCCCCAAAGGCCTTCGCCGATCAAAAGAAAACCGAAAACCCATCACCGAATTCGTGAACTTGCACAATTGCGAACGAGCGAAGCGAGTGCGGCAATCCAGGGCCACGCGTTCCGAATATGTTGTTCTGGATCGCCGCGTCGGCCTCACGGCCTCCTCGCGATGACGGCATTCATCTGGTGGCTTGCGATTCCGGCGGGTCGGGTGTGAGGCTATGGGAGCACCGGCAGGAAAGGAACACGCGATGCGCGACGGCCTGACGATTGAACGATCGGGCGTGCGGCTGGAGGTCCTCGTCGCCGACATCACCACGCTTGAGGTGGACACCATCGTAAACGCGGCCAATGAGAGCCTGCTCGGCGGCGGTGGGGTCGACGGGGCGATCCACCGGGCGGCGGGGCCGGAGCTTCTCGCCGAATGCCGCACGCTTGGCGGCTGCCCGACGGGCGAGGCGCGGCTCACTGGCGGCTATCGCCTGCCGGCCCGCCACGTCATCCACACGGTCGGTCCGGTCTGGCGCGGCGGCGGCAGTGGCGAGCCCGATCTCCTCGCCGGCGCCTACCGCAATTCGCTCATGCTTGCCGAGGAGGCGGGCGCTTTGAGCGTTGCCTTCCCGGCGATCTCCACCGGCGTCTACGGCTTTCCGGCCGACCATGCGGCGCGCATTGCCGCGGCGACGGTGGCCGGCCATGTGGACGCCGGAACCGCTGCGCTGGAACGCATCGTCTTTTGCTGTTTTTCGCCGGAAAGCGCCGCCCATCACGTCGCGGCGCTGGAGGCGTTGCCGGGACGGACAGCGCGCCGGGACGGCTGAGGGCCATGATCGGCAGACGTTGATTGCCGCCCGCCGGACGGCGCCTGACCGGCGGCCTGGCCGGCGTCTCGTCGGTTCTCCCGATGTCTTCGGCCAGGAGCGTTCCATCTCTACTCGGAAACACCCTGGCCTGGCGGTCCGGTGCTGCCTCCCGACATCGCGCGGCAAGGTATCCGGAAGAGATTGTCCTGGACTTCAACTTAAAGATGCTGTACTTCTGATCAATCAATAATAGTAAAAAACATGACGGCTACTTTAGATGGCTGTCGGGGGAGGAGACTTCACGATGACGTCACGGAAACCCAAGAGCATCTCGATGGAGCAACTGGGCGAACGCGCCAAGGAAGCGGTCGCCAAAGCGCTTGCCGGTCAGAGTGCGCTCACCGTCAAGGATCTGGAATTCGGCTTCCTGCCCGATCCTGGCATCGTCGGTTTCATCATTCGCGACGACGCCTTGGGCAAGGCGCGCGCGGCCGATTTGTCGAAGCTGGCAAGCGGCGTCGTGTCGGGCCTCGGCGATCTGGCCGGCGGCGCGGAGCCGGTCGTGCTGTTGCGCGACCGCGGCGGCACGATGGGGTATTTCCCGGTTTGACCGACGCGCGCGGCGCGGCGAAACCGGAACAGGCGACCATCGCCGTCGAATATGCCTGTCCCAGCACGCAGCCGGATGTTTCCGGCGCGCGCGTGCTCGGGATCGTCGAAGAGCAGGACGGCAGCCCGCACCTGACCTATCTTGCAGGCCACCGTCCTGTCGACGAGGCCGTCCTGAAGCTTGCAGAGCCGATGCGTCCCACCGAGGTGTTCCGGTTTGCCGGGACATGCATGAGTTCGCAATGCCGCCATTTCGACGGTGCGGACTGTCAGTTGGCGAGCCGGATTGCGTCTCGGTTGACCGAAGTCGTCTCGTCGCTGCCGGCCTGCACCATTCGCAAGACCTGTCGCTGGCACGCCCAGGAAGGACCCGATGTCTGCCTGCGCTGCCCGCAGGTGACGACGAATTTCGACCTGGAGGACGACGCGATGCGGGATTTGGCCGGAATGGACCCCGCGACGTGAGGAAGAGAGCGCCTGAACGCGATTTCCTGCGCCACGCCGGCGCGCGAGGCGAGCGCTTGGCTGCGGGCGGGTGATCGTTATCAACTAGCTGTGTCAGGATGCGGGCCAAGTCCGGGAGCCGGGCGTTGCCCGGCCTCGGCATGCGCTGTTGAGGCTGAGGGGTCGGTCGCGGGGAACGATCGTGGGCTCGCTTGAGGGCTGCCTGCGCGCCCTCGGCCAAAGCACCATCGCATCTTTTCTCAACCACGCCGCATGCGTCAGGCCGTTGTTCTGCGCGATTTTTTGTCCGCCAAATTCCTCACATTTTGGGAACATGCCTTGGCAGGAAAACGCATCGTCCGGCGTCGGAACAAACGGCCGGCGTGGGAGGGCGCCTTCCTGTCGTTCGCCATGCGCCCACGACGGGGCAGCCATGCGGCCCGCCGGGGTCCGGTCCGGGTCCGGCCGGGATGCCGGCCCGGGTTCGCCGGAACGCCGGAAGGCCTTTCTTTTCCAATGACTTAAAGTTACGGCGCCGCAGTGCAGCATTTTATGACAGGAAAATGACGCGCGCCCCCTTACAATCGGCAAATCAATTTGCTACATGAGTGTCCCGCGGCGCCGAAAGGGCGCCGCTTTGGCGCGGGGTGGAGCAGTCCGGTAGCTCGTCAGGCTCATAACCTGAAGGTCGCAGGTTCAAATCCTGCCCCCGCAACCAACTTAACTTGCTGTATTTCCGAGTTCGTTTTTTGGTCAACGAAGTCAGAGGGTTGAACACCAACCTCCGGGCGTTTTCCGTGGGCGATCTGCAGGATTCCTGCGAGATCACCATGCAGGTCAACGACCAGGGCACTTTTGTCCTCGTTGGGGCTTAGGACAATCTTGTCGACCAGCCTGCGAATGATCTGGGCCGACTCAGCCCTGTGTTTGGGATCATTCAAAGACTCGATCAGCTTTTGCACCTCGACATGATATCGATGCGCCATGTTCGGGTGGATCAGGACAGGCGCTTCCTCGGTCTTGTCCAGAAGGGCCTTTAGCTCATCCTGACGCACGGACAGCGCATTCAATCGATCCTTGACCAACGATGGGCTGACGCCATCGGCAATGGCATCCAGCATCTTGTCGATTTCGCGCTTGTTCCGTTCAAACTCGCTTTGATACCCGGTCAGTGCCGCATTGTGTTCCATGCGCAGACGGTTCAGATGGGCCGTGTACTCGTTGCAGAATTCACGGCAAAGCTCCGGGTTCATCAGCCGACCGCGCAGAGCGCCGATGACCATCTCTTCGAGCCTGTCGGCCTTGATGGTCAGGCGATTGTCGCAGGTGCCTTTGTTACGGCACGTCGAGCAACCGAGATGCGTGGCCGATACCTTCGAGAATCCACCGCCGCAACACCCGCATTTCACCAGTCCGGAGAGCAGGCCTTTCGGGCGCTGGTTTTTCCAAAACCCTTCCTTGCTGTGTTCCAGCGAGTGCTGGTGGGCTTTCACACGATCCCAAAGCTCCTGCTCAACGATGCGCAGCTCCGGCAACTCCACCGTGACCCATTCGCTTTCCGGATTCGGGAACGACTCCCTTTTTCCCGTGTCCGGGTTCTTCTTGTATCGCTGACGGTTCCAGACCTGGCGTCCGATGTAGAGTTCGTTGTTGAGGATGCCGCTCCCGCGTTTACGGTTGCCGTTAATGGTAGACTGTCCCCATGCCGCACCGCGCGGCCCGGGAACGCCTTCCTTATTCAGATCGAACGCGATTTTCTTCGGCGATTTTCCGTTCGCGTAATCGAGGAAGATGCGGTTGACGATTGCCGCTTCGTCCGGATTGACCTTGCGCTCTCCCCGAATGGGTTCGCCGTTCTTGTCGAGCTTGCGCACGGCGTCATACCCATAGGACTTGCCGCCGGCGCTTCTGCCGGAAAGCGCGACGCCCTTAAGGCCGCGATGCGTTTTCTTCGCCAGATTGTCGATATAGACCGCGCTGAATGTTCCGTTCATGCCGACATGAAGCTCGGTGATCTCGCCTTCCGTTAGCGTGATCAGCTTCATGTCCGCATGTTTGATGCGTTTATAGATGTGGGCGATATCTTCCTGGTCGCGACTGAGGCGATCCAGCGCCTCCGTCAGAACGATATCGAATTTGCGGTCGCGAATGCCGACAAGCAATTCCTGAAGGCCGGCACGCAGCATTGTCGTTCCGGAAATCGCCCGGTCGGAATAGCTATGAGCAATCTGCCAGCCTTCGGCATCGGCTCGCTCTCGGCAAATGCGAAGCTGATCCTCAATCGAGCGGTCATTCTGCAAATCCGTTGAATAGCGGGCGTAGCTGGCAACTTTAATCATCTTAATTCCCCTTCCTATCTTTGGAATGATAGGGAATCTGACCGGTCATGAGGAACGTTTTGTAATCTTTTTCCGCAGCTATCCTCGCAACGTACGGACGAGCGCGATTTCATGGGGAGTCGGTCTTGGAGTGGGCTCCGGATGCCCAACGGAGGCTCCGGGCCTGTCTTCATCGCGCTTTGTCATTGTCGTTCCGTGCTCTTTCCTTTCCTGTTTTGCTGATTAGAACAAAACAGGAACATAATAGGATTATGGTCCTAGTATTTGCAAGTTTTATTTTGCCCAGCGCGGGGTTCTATTTTCTGTAATCTTGTGAAAGGCAGCCTTTGGCATCAAGAATGCTCTACAAGCAAAAGCCTGGAGCAGGGCATAGGACACAGCCCTATATGTTTGAATTCAAAGTCGGAATTTTGGCCGAACGATGCCACGAAAAGCGAAAACCAAGCACCGGGCCCGCCCCCTCTACCATTCGGCAAAAATCAGCGCATACCGCTTCCGGAAGATATTATGGCATTTCGTGCGCGACCATTCCGCGACCGAAACGGCGCGCCAGACCGGCCTCAGCCTGAACAGCGTCCATGCGATCTTCCGGAAAATCCGGGTCTATTTCTATGAGGCGGGCTTGTTCACGGACTTCTACGGCGGCCAGGACCCGCTCGCCTATGAGAGTGACAATCCGCTGCTGGAATTCCAACTCCTGGAGTTTTACCTCAAACGGCACCGGACGAAGATGGGGCTGCGGTCGCCGACGACCGAGCCGCCCTATCATTTCGCGGAAAGCTGCTGGCGGTACGACTTCCACGTCATGATGAAGGAACGCCGCTCCGAGCAGGTCTATGACATGATGCTCGCCCACCTGGTCGAGATCATCCGCATCTGCGGCCCGGTCGGCCGGAAGCCGGAGAACAGGGCCCTGGGCCTGCGGGCGGTCATGCGGCAGATGGATGGGCGCATCCTCTGGTTGGAAAGGAACGCACCCGGCTTCCGTCAGGACCACCGGCGCGCAGCCCTGAGAGAAATCCGGGCTATCTCATCGGATGGAGAGTAGCGGGCCTGGGACGAGCGCTGGGCCGACGCTGCAAAAGCTCGTGGCAACACCTGGCCCGAAATTGAACCGACATGAACACGTGGCAAAGGTCATAGCGAGCCCTTCGGACTGAACGCAAGATGTGTGCGGTATGACACCGCACCATCTTGGCAAGGGAGACGCTGCGCTCTCCCGTTGCATCCCTCTCGCCCTTGGCGCTTGCTCGGCATTGAGCCTCGCCGCGCCAATCAGCCGTATCGTCGGTTGACCACTCGCAGGAGATTTCGATCTCCCTGCACCCATCGACCAAAGGGCCTTCGCACCCCTGTGGAACCCCGACTCTCCCGAGGGGCCAACCGTTCGCCGATTGGATGCCGTCAGCGCATCGGCGCTGAACCCGACCAAGGGCGTTTCGCCGCCCCTGGACCCACGAGCAGGGCTTGGAGATTTGCCTCTCCACCTGCACCGAAACCATGCTCAGTCAACTGTCGGATTTATCCCCACGGCAGCCCCTTGGCGCGGGTCAACGGGTTTCCCGCATTTGCGGGAGCCCTTACTGATAACCCTTGCCATCCGGTCCTACCAATGAGCCGGACCAACCTTGAACTCAAAAATTACTGAAACATTGCGCTATGGAAACTGAAGACGATTTTTCTGTAACTCCTGAAAACCAGACTGTTGTAGCGTAGGACAATGAATCCCGTAGATAAGAAACACTCCGATATTTTGAGGAGCGCGCTGCTCGCACTTCATCACTCCGGCCATAACGGATTTGAGGGGTTACTCGGCATAGTTCTGGGCGAGGTCACAGGGCAGTCATTTCGTCTCGCCAAGTCCGGCTCGCAACGCGGGCGTGATGGCGACAGTGCCTTTGATGGCGGTGCGACTTACTTCGAAGGCAAGCGGTACAAGCAAAGCCCGAAGCCGGCTGAGATCACGGCTAAGCTCTTCGACCTTTTGAGTGACGACGCAGGACAAGTAGACCTTTGGGTACTTGGTGCAACCTGTGAGATCGCAGCGCAGACTGCGACGGACATGCGCCGTGTCTGTGAGAGCCAGGGTATAGGCTCGGTCCTTTTAGACTGGAATGAAAATGACCTTGGCCCGCTTCTGGTGGCAATAGCCAAAACGGGTCAAAAGGCGAAAGACTTCATCAGCAAAAATCTCAATGGCAAAGCAAAGCCAGCCCTAATCAAGAATGCGCGTAGCGCGATTGACCATTTTGCAAAACATCCCGATCTGCCAGCTCGACTGGAATCGCTTCACAGCGCCTTATCAGCCGAGGAAGCAGGACTAGGTTATGCGCGAAAGCGCAATCGCGAATGGATGACTTCCATCCTCTCGAACCGGGTCTCTGCACGCGCTCACTTTGGCCAACCACTTGCACCGAGAGATAACTCAGGGCTCACAGCAATAGCGCGACCAATCGAGGGCAAGCTAGCTGGAGCCTTCAAAGGAACTCCTGAAGCGGAGATATACGCCGTCATCGGTGAAGAGGGAGTCGGGAAATCGTGGTTAGCAGCATCTACCTGGCTTGCCAGCGACCCAGCATCAGTTTTTCTCTTGATTCCCGCAGAAGACCTGCTCGCACCAGAAGTTGTCAGCAGTTTTGAGACATACCTTATCGACAAGCTGGTACAGCAAACGGGAGGGCGTGTCTCTCCACGGGCATCTGAGCGATGGAGCCGGCGAATCAAAGGATGGCGCGCCAACCCAAGACCTCACAATGTGCGCGTCACCATGGTTATCGACGGGCTCAATCAGTCCCTTAGGAACGACTGGTCAAGACGGCTGGATTATGCAGCATCAGAGCTTGCGAAGATCGGCGGCTGTCTCGTCATCACAACAAGAACAGCGCATTGGAAACACCTCAAAAACACGCTTGCTAGCAAGGTTGCCGAGGTCCGAGTGGGCCAATGGACCGTAGCAGAAGTGCAAGCCATTCTTCGTAGCCGAAGTATCGATTCAGGCGAGGTAAAGCCTGATGTTCTCGAATCACTTCGTAACCCGAGGATACTTGGTATCGCCGTGGATCTTCTCTCGAAGAAGGATGTCGAAACGATCGAGCAGCTTAGTGTTGGCCGTCTTATGTTTGAGCATATGCGCAAAGCTCAAACGACGGGTGCTGCACCAATGTCTGGCGCTCAGTTCGCCGAACTCCTGAAGGAGCTTGCGAACGAAACTTTGGCACGTGCGCAAAGGCAGCAGACTGATGATCTTCGTTTATTTGAGGAGAAGAACCATCAGGGCCTGCAAGACGCAGCGTCTTGCCGCTTCTTTGAGCCAGTGAAAGGCAATCTGCAATATGAGATTAAAAACGAGGGCCTCAATCTTGGGCTTGCGCTTTCTCTGATCGACGCCCTTGAAAAGGAACTGAGGAACGGGCGTAATCCCAAAGATCGCCTCGCTCGTATTTTGGAGCCAGTAAGTGCCCTCGATGAAGCCGCGAGCGTCGTCTTCCTGGCAATCCAAATCGCATGCCTGGATGATGAAGCGAGCCCGGAAGTCAGGGAAGCCCTGATCGAGCATTTCGTATCGTTGCAAAACTTGCCCATCAGCGAGGCCGAAGCCTTCGCTGTTTTGGCGCGAACAGCAGCGTCGTCTTTTCTTGCCGCGGCTGAGAGCGTGCACACCAGCAGCTCCCACGTCCCCAATGCCGATTGGCTACTTTATTCGCTTCTCAAGCATCGGGACCATCCCCAGGTTTGGGCAGAAATATCCACTGCTGTGCGGCGCTGGCTAGCCCTCTATTCACTTGCCCCCGAGCGAATGATGTTCAAATCGCAGGGGCGTGACTCTGATGCGGACGTGAGTGAGGAGCGCGCCAAGCGTCAGGATGTCCTCGACAAGAAGTCCGCGTCTTTGACAGGGGTTGAGAGGAAATACATCAAAGAAAATCTTGTTGAGACAGATTACTGGCGCTTCGAAACGCTGCAACGTCTGGCCTTCTTTCTGCTTGCGGGTAAGCCGTTGGAAGGATTTGCTTGTGACCTAATAAAATGGAGCCTCTCAGATGCTCTCGGACCCGCCATACACGCCCCTGACAAAGAGTTTCGGCAGCTAATTCGCTTCAATCGCGTAGACTGGAAGGAGACGCGGGCAGCGCTTATCAAGGAGCTGAAGGTTTTCGAGGGCGACAATTCTTTGGCCGTTGGTAAATGGGCGATCGTTGAGATTCTGCGCGGAACCGGTGCGGTGGAGGATGCAAGGGAGGCCGAAGACCTCGCCGAATGGCTCACGCGTGATCGAGAGAAGTTCGAAGGATGGTCGCGTATTGAGGACTATTGCGCAGTCGATCCATGCGATCCAGGCACGAATAAGCCTGACAATGTCGACGAGACTGCAAAGCAGTACCGCGAGATCGATGCATCCAAACTTGCAACCCACATGGGCCAAGGAGAGCAAGATCATTTCTTTAACATGGCGCGAGCGGGGGTAGTGCGGTTTCATCTTGACGATGCGGTCGTCCCACATCGCGGGTTGGCAGACGATTTTTTAAAGAGAACGGGTTTCGCCAAAAGGCAAGCCGCCCTCACGCTGCTTGAACATAGCTCTGCGCTAACGCAGCAGCAGGCGCGCGATATTCTGAAGGTAGGACAAGAGACTGAGGCGAAACTCGACAAAGATAACCGTGACGGTCGGGATGAATGGCTTACTGCTCAATATTGTATCTATGCCGCAATCGCCCATCTCACCGCAGACGAGCAGCTCGGGGCCATCGCTGGCATAAATAGTAACAACGTTCTCTTGGACATTCTCGACGCTCTGCTTCCGGCATCAAAAGAAACGACCGAGCGCGTGCTGGAACGTGTTCTGCAGTCAACAGACAGCAACAAGCAAATCTCGGCACTTGCTGCGATCGGATATTCCCGTCCCGACCTCTCGCCGCGCTCTCGTGCGATCATCGGAGAATTTCTTAACTCGGGCGATGCAAGCGTGCGCACTCAGGCCTTAGGAGCCGCTGCGGCTGGTGGCGATGACACCCTGCTGAAGCTGGTCGTTGCGAGTGGATGGGATGCACGTCCGCTCCGAACAGGTGAGCAGACGTTTGAGCGGTGGTATGGCTCTTCTGCGATTCTTGAAGCTGCGAAATCGGGGCTTATCCCTCTTGATGAAGCACTCGATCGGATGGACCTTCATCACTATGGGTTTGCTGCGCAGGCGCTAGGTCAAGCTGCGGCCAAAGAGATCGCAAAGCGTGTTGAAGCAGCGCTTATCAACGCGATTGGCTACACGCAGGGTCCCGATATGCCAGAAATGGTTACATCAACGCCAGATGCTGCGAGTTCGAGCCCGCCTATGATCTCGCTGAGTGATCCACCTCCGAGCCAAGATATTGCAGATAGGCTCGATCGCTTGGGTGAGACGAGTGAGCAGTTTGATGCACGGCAAGATCGCCTTGCCCAGTCGTTCGATCGGTTCACAAAAGATCTGACATCGGCTGATGCGAGGCTTGTTCTTTCAGACCTTACCCTGGGTGGGATGAAGGCGCTCATTGAGGCTGATGAAGAAGCGGGAAAGCGTTGGATTACCATACTAAGCAGTGCCAAGGATGCTCAGTTGTGCCACGTCCACCATGTTGCAACGCAAGTCGCGGTTTCCCTACCAGCCGGAGACAACGCCAGGAAACTGCTCGCCCGGCTTGAAGCTATCAGTCCCTCGATCAACCGCGTGGCGGGCATAGCGAAGGTTCCCGCACATTCACTTGCCCTATGGGGCAAAGCGGACGTTCCCGGTATCAAAGAAATCTGTAAGCACCGTCTTATCACGCGTCGTGATGATGGCCAGATCGCGCTGGAGGTTCTTGCCGCAAGTCTGAGTGGGAAGTCTGCGCTTGTTGAGGAGACAATCGACGGCCTGCTCGCATCCGGACAGCCCGCCGATACATGTTTGGCGCTTACGCTTTCTGGCTTTTGTGATGAAAGTGCCAATGCAAGCAGAGTTCTCGCACGCTTCGAAAAGGCGCAGGGCTATATCGGGATCGCCCACAAGGCTGCCAGTGGAGCCTACCAACGCAATTTGTGGGCACGGAAATGGTATGAGCAAATGAAAGGCGCCAAAACGGCGTTGGTGTTCTGGCGGGCCTCTGTTCTATTTAATAAGATCGTCGACGGGCGCTTCGATATCTGGTCGAAAGATGCAGGACCAGAGACGAATGTCTTCCGCGCGTTCCTTCCCACGGTGTTGCGGTCAATCGACCGCCGTGCCGAAAAGTGGCAAAAAAAGCGCAAAGACTATCTGTTCGGAGATAAGTCGCCTGCGGACTTTTTCCTCCCTGAAGTAGCGTTCGCGGATAGCGCCACCGACTGAGTGAAGGGATCGTTGCAAGTCGCGACCTACAGCTGGCCGTACCAAGTCCCCTTGCACGCGCCGTGTTGGGCGATGTGATTGGCGGCGACCGATGGCGCTGTGAATAGCACCAAGGCCCGGGCCATTTCATGGAAACCAGGAAGGGAGCTTTCGCGCTGCCCTTTCCTTGGAACCATCCCATCGACCAAAGTCGCTTCACCGCCCTTGGAACCACGAGCAGGACCCGGAGAATTCCCTCTCCATCATGCGCCTGCGCCATGGCTAAAGAATGGGCTTGTCGGGCCAATGCGCAGACGAGGAGCCGACGACCTGTGGGCGCTACTAAAAGGAGCAACAACCCTTTGCGCCGCTGACTCCATGGTGCTAATCTCAATTAAATCACATGTATTCAGACGCTTCGGCGAATAATAAACCGCCATAGACACATGCATATTGAGCAGATAAAAATTGAGAATTTTCGGTTACTGCAGGAATGCTGCATAGATATGCGGCAAAAAACGACTTTGCTTGTAGGAAAAAACAATACTGGCAAGACATCATTCGCTGTGTTGTTGGACAAATTCCTGGAAAAACCGGACACGTTTTCATTCACTGATTTTCCACTTAGCCTACGCGAAGCCATCTTCAAAATAGACGCCGATACGAACGTCGAAGACCTTGCGATAAGAATGGTTCTTCGCATTGCCTACACTGAAGCAGATGACCTGGGAATTCTCTCCGAATTCATGCTCGACCTCGATCCAGATCGGCGACACACGAGCATTCTCTTCGAATGCACCATCGATAAGAAAAAGCTTGTTCGCGTTCTCCCGGAAGACGAAAAAGAACGCAAGAAGTTCATCGAAAACAACCTTTCAGGAAAATTTCTCGACGTAAGAGTTTATGCATTTGATGATTTCGGGCACGTCGGTGAGCAAGCGTATTACATGTCTCATCGTAGTCAGCTGGAGGAAAAGGAGCGTACCAGCCTTCACGCGCTCATAAATCTTCAAGTTATCCACGCCCGCAGGAACGTTGCGAGCTCAGAGGATGCCGGGCGTGGTTCAAAGCCACTTTCTGCGATATCGACCAAGTTCTTTCGAAAGCGAGATGTTGAGGCAGATGCCGACGATGAGAACGAAGAGGACGCCAGCGCAGATAAGCCCGGGGCTGGAAGCATTGAAAAGCTGAGATCGATTTTGGCTGAGATCGACGCGCAGCTAGGTGAGCAGTATGCTGAGGTTTTCGGGAGTTTTTTGAGAAATTCACGCGACTTTCTAGACCTTGGCGACTTGAAAGTCGTCTCCAATATCCAGTCGCAGTCTCTTATCGAAAATTCCTCTCAAGTCATATACGGCGACGCAGATAACTTCCTTCCCGAGCATTACAGCGGTCTTGGCTATCTGAATATCCTTTATCTCCTTCTGCAAATCGAACTATGTCGTGACGACTTTTCAAGACGAAATGCGCCATTAAATCTCTTATTGATTGAGGAGCCCGAGGCGCATACCCATCCACAGATGCAGTATGTGTTTGCAGACAAAATCCACGGCCTTATATCTGCAATACCTAGCCTACAGGCCCTCATCACCACGCATTCCTCTCATATCGTATCGAAATCCGACTTCGAGGACATACGTTATCTATCAAGATCATCTGCTTCAGGGCCGGTCTCTATCAAGAATTTTCACACTGACCTCTGCAGGGAATACGATAAGCTTGGCGCAGACGGAAAGTCACTATTCAAATTCTTGAAGCAATATCTCACCATAAATTCGGCAGAGCTGTTTTTTGCTAATAAGGCAATTTTTATCGAGGGTACAACTGAACGCATCCTCCTCCCATTGTTTATTGAAATGCACGATAAAAAGAATAAAGAGGCCGCCGAGACAGGGGGCCTTTCCTCTCAGAACATCTCCGTGCTGGAGGTCGGTGCGAACGCGCGAGCGTTTGCGCCATTCCTTGAGTTCATTGGTGTCCGTACTCTTATCATCACAGATATCGACACGACCAAGGCCGTACCCAATGAAAAAAACGGTAAGCCGAGCTATCAAGCACACAAGGTCGAAGGCTCCACGCACACCTCGAATGAGACTCTCAAACACTTCCTTTCGGCTCCGGCGATTGAGAATGCCGACGAGCACCAGGATTGGCACAAGCGTCTTCTGAGCGGCAAAGCTGCATCCAATGACGGGAAAATCAAGCTTGTCTACCAAACGGAAGAGAGTGGCTATCACGCAAGAAGTTTCGAGGATGCTTTCATTGCGAAGAATTTCGAAAAGATAAAAATTAAAAGAGCGGACTTAGATGGGCTAAAGAATGTGCACGAATTAGATAGCTTTGATGGGGATGACTATTACGCTCTGACGGAAAGAATTCTCAGCAAGAAATCTGATTTCGCCGGGTCGATTCTATATGCGGAGCTAGTTGAGCGCAAAGACGACGAAACGCAAGAATATATCTGGGAAGCACCCGAATATATAATGGATGGTCTGAAATGGATTCACCGAAATTGAATCCGGTAGATCGGATTGCGGAACTCGTTCTCGGAGGTGAGAGCTTTCTCCTTCAAGGCGGCGCGGGGAGCGGCAAAACTGAGAGCCTAAAAAGGGTTGTCCAGAAAGTGCTCTCCGTCGACCAAAAGCTCAAAATTGCATGCATAACCCATACGAACAAAGCTGCCGACGAGATTGCCGACCGCATTTCGGCTGACATAAAAGTCTCAACCATCCACTCGTTTCTGGGCGAGATTATCTCGCCATTCAAACGGAACATTCAGCATGTTTTTCCGACCCTGTTCGAGCTCCCCCTTTTTGTTGGCTTGGGAGATGAGCACTATGGCGGAGACGAAAAGCTCAGAAAATCTGAAGAACACAGGCGCTATAAGAAGGCTTACGGAAAATTGGAGAACCGCCGCCAAACTGTCCTTGGCGAATTAACCCCGAAGGTAACCGGGAAGCGCGAATACGATAAGGAACCGGGTGCGTACATCACCCAGATGAACGAATTGATCTGTGAGCTGAATCAAGAAATCCGCGCAAAATTGACAGCCCGAAATCCTGATGAATTCGTCTACAACGAAACGAAATTCGACAATTTCAACGAGCCGTCATTTGGGCATGACGGCTTAATCGCAATCGCCTGCAAGATGCTCGACGAGTTCCCAATATTGGGGAAAATTGTCTCGGATCGGCATGACTGTATATTCATTGATGAATATCAGGATACGAACGCGGACGTTATCCGCGTTTTGCTCCGCTGCCTATCCAAGCCATCTCGAACAATCATTGGTTTGTTTGGGGATTCGGAGCAGGCAATTTACTCAGATGGCATAGGTAGCGCTCAAGAGTACATCGACGCAAAGGAAATCATTCTTGTAGAGAAAGACGACAATTACCGCTGCTCCCAGCAGGTCATAACCTTTGCCAATCAATTTCGCACAGACGGATTGAAGCAAGAGGTAGCGCTCAAAACGCTCGATGACGGCACGATTGAAAGCCGTGAGAGCCGAGACGGTAGCGTAAAACTGCTGTATGACTTCGCGCCAGAGAAAGTAGACACGGGCGATAAACCACTAGATCGGAAAGCTAATGCCGCGCTGTTCCGTGAAGCGCTCGATGCTCTCGTTGAAAGGGTCAGTCAAGATTTTCCAGGCTACGTCCAGCTAAAGCTCACAAACAAATCGATTGCCAATGATGTGGGTTTTGGACGACTCTATCAGATATTTGACAATCGATACTCGGAGCCCCGAGAACGAATGCGCAAAACGCTTGATCGATTGCAGCTTGATGAAATAGTCGATTTGACGACATTGCATCAGAGCTTGCCTGGGGACAGGCGCTCATACAATCGCTTGATCACCACGCTTCGAAAGCGGGGCTTTTCCATTTCTTCGGTCTCTGACAAAGCTAAGCTTGACGAGATGCTACGTTCATTCACTGCCGAAGACCTTTCCGCTTACAAAGCAGTGGAATTCGCAGCAAAAGCTGGGTTGATAAGAATTTCGGAAAGCCACGCAGCCTTTTTAGCTCGCCGCAACGATCTGTTGGCACGTCTTAAGGACGATCCCGTATTCGCGGCTTTTGAAGCGCTTCACGCCAGTGGCTACCGAACCAAAGCGCAGATGCTCAAGGAACTTGGAGCCGCACCTAGAGAGAGCCTCAATGCGGATTTGGTCGAATCCGAATACGAGGACAGAGCCAACGAACTCAAGCAAAAGATATTCTTCACCGCATTATTTGCGGACGAACTTCCATTTAACGAAGTTTTGTCATTCTATGACTACGAGGAAAATGATGGCGGCTTCGCAACGATGCATAAAACGAAAGGAACTGGGATAGATAATGTGCTTCTAGTAATAGACGAATACGGATGGACTACGGAATACGACTTTGTAAATTGTTTTACAGCTGATCCCCCCGATACGAAAAGGGACGTTGCGTCGCGGAAACTTTTATACGTGGCCGCTTCCAGAACGAAAAAGAACTTGGTTTGCGTTAGATTGATGAACGATCAGGCCGAGATGGAGCGCATATCTCCATATTTTCCAGAGGCCGTTCAAGTGCATTGACGATTCATTGTTGGTCGCACCCTGCGGGTCGGGCTGTCGTGAACCGAGCCTACTTCATGGTCTCGGCCGTCCGGCTTCCATCCCTCGCGCATCTGACCGGACAGCCAGTCGGCTGAAATTCCTTGTTCTTCAGGGCCTGCGGCCCCGTGCCATCAAGGCTGACCCCTCCGCATTCGCTCCGGGCAAAAACGGCCGGACCGTGTAGTCGCCCTGGCGGGCTCCGGCCCGCACCAGTCCCGGCCGTTTTTGGCCTGTGACGGCTCTCCCTCGCTCATTGCCGCGTGGCTAGCCGGTTTGCAGCAGCAAACCGAATAACCATGAAAGGACGATGAGATGTCCCGCAACGATGCCTACCCCACCTGCGCCGAGAGGCTGGAAGAACACTACCGCAGCCGAATGGCCGATCTCTGCCGCCTGTGGCGGAATGAATGCGACGGTATGGAAGACGACGAAGAAACCCTGGCCGACTATGGCCTGTGCTTCGACTATGTTGCCCCGAACACCTTCGAGGACCAGCCGGAGGGTTATTTCCGCTACCAGCTGTCCTGGGGCGGTCCGTCCGATGAATTCCGGTTCTACGTCAATCCCGATTTCACCGTCCACCGTATCGAATATTGGTTCCTCGACTGGTTCGACGGTACCTCGCGCCACCCCGATCCGGAAGACGGCCGTTTGCTGACGGACCTCTGGGAATGGTTCCGGGAGTGCGGCGCGGTCGAGGCAGCATTCAGGGAACGGTCTTGAGCGCCCGCGAGAGTGTCAGGGGCGAGACGCCCAGCCGGGCGGTCATGCCGGTGAGCATCGCCGCGCTCGAACGTCTCCAGCAGATCACTCGTTCGATGAATGAAAAGCAGAATGGGGGGGCGATGAACTTCATCCTCCTCATCCCCTCCCGTACCACGTCCCTTTTCCCGTTCCGTGCTGAGCCAGGTGATTGGACGACACCAAATCCTTCAGGTGTTTCTTGATGGTGTTGCGGTTGGCGCCGGTCAGCTTGACGATCTGGCCGATGGTCAGTCGGCCGTGATCCCTGGCCAGTTCGAGGATTTGCACCGACAGAGCGGGAAGCGTTCCGATCACGATCCGCTCGCGCTCGATCTTCGCTTCCAGCTTTTGTTTCTGCTGCTGTAAGGCCCGCAGGAAATACAGAACCCACGGCTCCCATTCCGGCGCGTCGCCGCGGATGGTGCCCTGGGTGCGGCGGAGCGCCATGTAGTAGCTTTCTTTGCTCTGCTCAATCACGCTTTCCAGGGAACTGTTGGGCACATAGGCATAGCCACAACGCAACAGCAGCAGCGTCGTCAAAACCCGCGACAGCCTGCCATTGCCATCCTGAAAGGGATGGATAGCCAGGAACACGACGGTAAAGATGGCAATCACCAACAGGGGATGGGTCGTTCGCTCGTCCAGAGCGGCCCGGGTCCATTCGACCAGTTCCGCCATCATGCGCGGCGTTTCAAACGGCGAGGCCGTTTCGAACACGACGCCGATTTCCTTCCCTTCGGCGTCGAACGCGCTGACATGGTTCGGATTGGTCTTGTAATGCCCCCGGTGCCGCTCGTCCTTGGCGCTGTGAGCCAGCAAGTCCCGATGAAGCTGCTTGATGTGGTTCTCGGTGATGTCGATGGCGTCGGCATGTGCAAAAACCGTCTCCATCACATCCGCATAGCCTGCGACTTCCTGTTCGTCGCGGGTCTCGAACTTCTGGATTTCCAGGTTGGAAAGCAGGCGCTCCACCTCGCGGTCGCTCAGCTTGCTGCCTTCGATCCGTGTCGATGACCCAATGCTTTCAATGGTAGCAACACGGCGCAGCGCGGACAGGCGTTCCGGCGCCAGCGTGCCCAGCGCTTTCCACGCGCCCTTGAATTCGTCGATCTCGGCAATGAGGGAGAGGATTTGCGGGGTGATTGTCAGGGTGTCGGGATCGAATCTCATACCTGAAAATATATCCAAAAACACCCGTAAATGCCAATATTTTCGGCGAAGTACCCGAATAGATATCCAAAACAGCCCAAAAACAGGGCTTGCCGCACCGTCCTTATTGTTCATTCAACGGCGTATCGGGGAAGCCGGGAGGCTTCGCCTCCTCTCTCCCCGCAAGGAAAACAGGCCTCCGGCCCACGACACGGACCGTGGCTCGGTCGCGTAATACGAAGCTGCGATGATCGCGGCTCAGATTTTGAATTTCCACAGGAGAGAGTCTGAATCCTTGAGGCGAATGGATTCGGAGGTTCGAGATGGCGGAGCGATTGCTTTGCGTGAAGATTTTAAATGGTTGCCATTTGCGGTGGTTGGCAAGGCGACAAAGGACTCGGCGAAAAGCCATCGACTTGTTGTCGTTAGCTGAGATTTATAACGGCGGTGCGAGTTCGGGTGTTAGGTGTGGAAATTGACAACCCTACCAATAGGGAAGAATTTTTCCTGACCTAAGGTCGAAAAATGACCACAGAAGGACCGTGGACCTAATAGCGCTATTCGGAGAACCAGATCAATAAGCTGTAGTCAGGTGGGTTCGCCATTTTCCTCACCCAGACGGCGTACAGATATTGTATTGCCCGCTGGAACTCCTTTATTCTCAGTGGAAAGGAGTTTTCATCATGTCCGACCAAGAAAAAACGGCTGAAGTAGTCAAATTTCCCAAATCATCGGAAAAGGGAAAATCATCGACTGAGAAAATTTGGGGAAAGCCGGTCTATTCTCACGGCTATGCCGGTATCCCCTCGATTCTGATCCAAGCGCAAAGGCGGCTTGGGATCAATCCGACGCAAATGAATATCATTGTGCAGTTGCTGGATTATTGGTTTGAGCCCAGCCGGCGGCCGTTTCCGTCCAAAAAGGAACTTGCTGAACGCATGGCCGTAACGCCAAAGACGATTCAGAACAATGTTCGTGCGTTGGAACAGGCCGGCCTAATCAAGCGCGAAATCCGTCGTACAGCCGCAGGCGATTTCAACAGCAACATATATCATCTCGACGGTCTAGTTGAGCGGGTTCAGAAGCTGGAACCGGAATTTGCAGCGGACAAAAAGAGGCGCAAGGCTGCGAAGGCGGCACTGGAAACACCTAAAGGTAAGCTAGGAAAGGCTTAGATAAAAAATTTACCCCGGCCGCGTGCCAGAGGCAGAGACGGTACCGGGGCTTACTCTTACAGGATAGGTGAGGTAGGGAAAAAAGTCAACTTATGGAGAAGTTCGAACCACATAAGGGCTTAGAAGAGGCCCTCTCAACCGAGCGTTTCAGCCGCTATCTGGCTTGGTCGGATGGTGACCGTGCGCGGGCTATCGAACTTTATACCCTGAACACAAAGTTATCGGAAGCGCTTTATGTTCCCTTGCAAATGCTGGAAGTGGCGCTGCGAAACCGTATTCATACCGTCATGTCCGAGGCTTTTCACGAGAGGTGGTTTCAAGACGACGGCTGTTTACTGGGCGATCGTCAGCCCGAACAACTCCAAAAAGCCTTGACCGATATCGCCGAACAGGGAAAAGAAGGAACATCAGGACAGATCGTGGCTGAACTCACCTTCGGGTTTTGGACTGGGATGCTAGGCGCAAACTACGAACAGCTTTGGCAACAGAACCTTCACAAAATTGCCCGCAAGCCCGATGGAAAGGGCCTGAGACGGAAAGATTTGTCTGGTCCATTGACGCCCATTCGAGTCATTCGGAATCGCACGGCGCATCATGAGCCGATCATCGCTTGGAATCTTCCAAAGCACTACTCGAATATCGTTGAAATAACCGGATGGCTCTCCCCACCTGCCGCCGCATGGTGCAGTGAGCATTGTCGTTTTGATGAAGTTCATCCTCCCGATCGAATCGTCCTCGTTATGGATAACTGAACTAAAGCGATGCAAATCGTTTCTACGTCCACTGTGGCTAAAGAACACCTTCAAGTGCTCGCACCACAGTGCCTGGTGAGACCTTAAACGTCGCAGCCAAAGCCGTGACCGTCCGCGAACCATCCGCAAAATGCTTGCGCGCAAATGCGACCTGTTCATCGCTCAACTTCCTCGGCCGTCCGATATGCTTTCCGCGCCTGCGGGCGGCTGCCATGCCCGCTTTGGTGCGTTCACTGATCTGCTCCCGCTCGAACTCGGCGAACAGGGCAAGCTGGCCGTAGACCATCCGGCCGATGGCGGTCGTGGTGTCGATGCCCTGGGTGACCGAGATGAACCCCACGCCACGCTTGCGTAGTTCGTCGAGGAGCAAAAGGAGGTGAACGGTTGACCGCCCCAGCCGGTCGATCTTCCAGACCACCAGCGTGTCGCCGTCTTTCAAGTCGGCCAGAAGCTCCGTCAGCCCTTTCCGGTCGGCAACAGCGCCCGAGACGCCGTGATCGCCGTAGATGACGCTGCACCCGGCCTGGTGCAGAGCGTCGATCTGGAGGGCTTCCGTTTGTTCATGGTCGCTGACCCGGACATATCCGATCTTCATGCGGACAATCTGGCGCAGGGGGATGCCGGGGGCAAACGAAAACAGGCGTGTGAATTCAGGGGGATAGGGGATTGGCAGGCCATGCGGAGGATGCCCCCGAAAGGGGTCCCTTTTGCATGGCGCGGTTTCCCTTGGTTTGAGGGCGATGGGACCCCGTTGAATCATTGAAACGCGGCCGGATCAAGTCTAATTTCCGTATTCCCGCAATAACGACAAAAGGGACCCCTTTCTAAACACCTTTCTTTCTCCCGATTATTTTCGATTCCATTGATCGGCCTTGCCGTCGTCTTCGGCATTGCTTCACAGGCGCTGGCCGATGACGGCATAAAATGGGAAAAGATACTCGACATCCCGAAGGGACAGGGCGCCCCGGACGGCGTCCGCCTCGACCTTCTCGGCATCGAGATCGGCGACCGGTTCGAGGACGCCAAGGCCAAGCTGGAACGCATCGTCGCCGACCTGCCGGACGGTGCCTACGGCAATATCCGCGTCCATACCACCCGCTTCAAGCTTCCCACCGGCGGCGGCAGCTTCGTCGAGACCAGCTATCCCAGCATGATCGCGGCGCAGATTCACCGCTTTCCGGAGCACCGGACCGAAGAGATCAACGTCTATATGAGCGCCCCGTCCTCGGGGGCGCAGGTCTACGGCATCCTTCGGGCCATCAGCTATCTCGACAAGACTGTGGAACCGAAAATCTCCGAGCTGCTGCCGCGCCTGCGGGAGAAGTTCGGGACCGATCCGCTCACGCCCTACAACAATCACGGCTCCAACAGCTATTTCTACGTCTTTGACGACGGCGCGCCGGTGAAGCTCTCCGACAACGACATCCTGTTGACCGGCTGCGGCTACATCAAGCCGCAGATGGCCTTCACCGAGCGGGATATCGAGGCAATCAACCGCAAGGGCAACTGCGATATCGCCCTCAGGGTTCATGTGGATTACGGGCTGTCCGACGACCACGCCCGGACGCTCGCCTTCTCCCTGTTCGACGCCGCTCGATCCAAGGCCAACCATCAGGCGGATTTCAAATTCTTCGACGACTACGTCAACCGGCTGCGCCAATCGGGCGGCCAAGGCCCCAAGCTGTGAGCGGGAGGACAGACGCCATGACGATCCGCCACCATCCGTTCGCCATCGTCCTCCTGATCGCCGCCTCGCTGGGGCTTGCCGGATGCTCCGGCGAGCCCGGCGAGGACGATATCCGCGATGCCATCAAGCGCGACCCTGGAACCCGTGCCGGGCTGGAACTCCTGTTCGGCGGTGTGCAGGGGGTTGCCCGCAGGCGCGGCCAGGCCACCAGCGGCGTCACCGCGCAGGAATTCCTGGACAAGGCCATCATCGAGAAATCCGGCTGCAAGGAGGCCCAGGGCCAGCCCGGCTATGTCTGCGACTTCCGCATGGGCAACGGCACCGGCAAGGGACCCGTCAATATGAGCCCGCCGATCAAGGGCCGGTTTTTCGAGACCAATGACGGCTGGACCTACCAGGAAATGCGCTGAGGCGCATTTCCTCCCATTGCTTTATGTTTGCTGGTGTCGGACTTTCGCCAGATCAACGCCGAGGGATTTGAGGCGCGGATCGGCGTACCAGACGATGCGCCCGGCATTGATCGGATTGGCGTTTTCCAACAGCAGAATCTGCCGGTCCTTGGATAGCCGCATCAACTCATCGGGATAGGCCAGGCTGCGCTGCGCCTCGGACCGGGTTTTGGTGGTGGTCTCGGTGCTTGATCCCCCTTTCATGGCGGAGGTAACTGCGTTTGATATCGCCGTGCTGAGCGACAGGATCGTGGTGACCCCGCAGAGCTTGGAGACGTAACCGGCCGTCTTCTCGTCGCGGGAGCCCAGATACTGGATCGCCCCGGCATTGGCGATGAATGTCTGCCAGCCGCTGGTGCCGTAGATGCGCTCCAGCTGCGAGAAGTCCTGCACGATGCCCCAGAGCTGCATCCCGAACCCCGCCATCAGGGAGTATGCCTGTTCTACCATCCTTAGCTGGCCTAGTGCGGACATTTCGTCCAGCATAAATAGAAGAGGTTTGGCGGGGTGTGCGCTGATATTTCGCGCATTCACTGTGATAGCTTGCTGAATCAAAAGACGCAGCCAACGTCCAAATGTGTCTAATCTGTCAGCTGGAAGTATTAGATAGACTGTAATAGGCCTTTCTTTTAGCTCTTCGAACTGGAAGTCCGATGACATGAGGTTTCTTTTAATGTGAGGGCTTTCCAAAAAATGTGTATGCGATTGAGCGACCGCAAGAACGCTCGAAAAAAGTCGTTCGTCCTTCTGCAGGCTTCGTTCCCCGGTGCTGCAAACAATTGGTACCTTTGAATTGCTCATTATTACAAATAGATTATTTAATTCTTCACTGCCCAAAGTAAGAAGTTCACGCACACGACCCAAATGACGATTGTTCTTTTCCGCCGGAGACGTCGCTACGTACAGAATTAGACCCATTAGCAGGGCCTTAGCTTCCTCGTCCCAAAATTTATCTGATCCTGTGCTTGGCAGCACAAGCGCATCGGCAAGTAACATGGCATTCTCAGCCAAATCGTCTTTATCCGCCTGTAGCCATTCAAGAGGATTAAAGCAAGCTTGATATTGATCTAAAGCCTTGGGCAATATTCTCCACGGATCAATCAAGAAAACATCCTGCCCCATCTTAATTCTTTGTATGGCAGTTATCAAAGCGTTCTCGCCTTTGGGGTCAATAACGATAGTTGATCCGGAATAGGTCAATAGGTTTGGAATAATAGCACTCACCCCTTTTCCTGCTCTTGTCGGTGCTATCGTTAATAAATGGCGGTCACCTCCATAATAGATAGTCTTTCGTGTTTCGCCGACCTTTTTTGCTTCTTGCTTTGGTAGTTCAAATTCTCCCAGTAGAAATCCATTCGGAACAAAATATCCGCCTTCATCAAGATGGTCGTAATTTGCCCACTCAGATGAGCCAAAGGTAGTTAGTTTGGGAACCCTTGGAATTCCAAAAAGCCAAATCCAGGCCCCTGCTAATCCGACCCAAAACCCAACGACGGCCGATATCGTGGATACGCCTATGCCACTTCCAGGCACCAAAACGATATAAAGAACCGAAAGAGCCAACACAGCCAGTGCAATGTCGATGGTTCTGCGAGCGAGAAAGAGAATCAAAACAGGGAGAAAACCGACTAGCAGCCCTCCAAATAATGTCAGAAGAAACATGCCTAGCTGGCTTAACTGTATCTCAGCGACTGATCCAAAACGAGAAAAATGCGATCCGCTTGCTCGGCTCAACAGGTAGACTGGAATTGTACCAGCGAAAAATACGATCAAACCCCGAAACCAACCAGCCCGTAAAAGGGCATTAAATCTGGTTTTGCGGGGAGTCGACCTATCTGCTTTTTTTCCACGTGTAGGTCTTGACTCTTGCGTGCCCCCGTGGCCGCTTTTCGAACCATGACGTGCATTCACAATCAATCACTCCTACTGGGAACAATCCTAACAACCATCGGTTTTATTGGTATCGAACACTGCGTGCAAGCGGGAGAGCAACTATGCCGCGTAACGAAAAGGGCGAGTGGGTGCCGGAACGCCACAGTGAGCACACTTACTCGGAAAAAGAACGTGAAGCTGGAAGGAAGGTGCTTCGAGATTTTGATGATGCGCGCTTAGGTCGAAATGGTCATTTGAGATTAGGCAACGCCGACAAGAATTTCACCCTCACCGTTTGGAAATGGGAATACAATTTCGGTGGCCAATCGAAACTCGATCAAACGGCTCGTGGGAGGGAGGTATACAAAGAAAATGAAAGACTAGCGGAGCAATACCGAGGCAAATCAAGCAAGGACGCCACGAGGCAATGGGGCAAAAATGATTTAAAAAAAGAATTTGAAAAAAATATGAATAAGAATAAGAATAACGGACCGGAATTGGATATATGAGAAGAATATTATTTTGCACTGATTGGAACAAAGTCGATCCAGAAGACGTGGCTATTGGGCCCATCACTCTTCCGGACGGATCGAAACATGAAATCGAGATGACCTATTTGCATTGGTATTCTCTGGAGTTCATGATGAAGCGAGGGCACACCGTTGAAGGTGTGGCACAGGATGTTATTGATGCTATTCAAGAAAATAGTGGAGATTTTAGGCGATTTGACGAGTGCTTCAGAACAGCTGTTTATTCATATATTAGCGAGCGGGTAAAAATGGAACGTGAGCATAATATTATTTGATATTATTACATTTAAAAAATCGTTTTCATTACAACCGATGAAGTTCAAGGCTGTCTGATCTGTTTTTCTGAGCTTTTTTTCCTTTTTGTAACACCTCCGCGACGCGGCGCATCAGGCGCAGGCGTTCCTGGCGCTGGGCTTTGCGCTGCGCCTCGATCCGCTCTTGCAATCCCGCCCGGTCCTTCATCTGCGCCCGGTGAAGGCGCTCGCGCTGGTCGCGGTCGCGCAGGAAGGCCCGGTAGGCGTCCGCCTCGTTCTGCCTGCGGATCGCCCGCGCTTTGCCGGTGAGAAGCTCCCACGCCCCGCGCAGGCCACTATGCAGCCGGGCGGCGCGGCCCTGGCTTCCGCCTTGCGGCGTGTGTCCTGGCCCTGGTCCAGGTTCCTGCGCTCGGTCCGCTGCGCCGCCACCATCGCCTTGCGCTCGTCCGCCAGCGGTTTTGCGTCGTGGCGCTGCTCGTCGCGCATCTCCTGCATGTAGGAGCGCACCGTGTGGCCGAGCCGCCTGCGCGTGGCGGCCCGGACGTCCGCGACCGAAGGCAGGCCGGACGGATCGCCGAGGCGATCCCGGACCTCGCGGGCCTTGAACCCCGCCCAGCGGGAGACGGAATAGGCATTGCCGTAAAGGTCCAGCGCCACGAAGCCCCGCCGGTCGCCCTTGGCCAGGTAAAAGCCGCTTTGTTCCAGCGCGGCCCCGAAGCTCTTTTTGTTGTCCGAATGCGCCCAGGCATCCCGGAAGACCTGCTTGATCTCCCTGGGGTCGAGGTCCAGGCGTTTGGCCTGCTGCCATTCGGCCAGGGTGAAGTTCAGCGGGTTCTTCCAGCCATTGGTCCGGTGCCCCTCCGGCAGGTCCCATCCATGATCGAGATACAGCTCTTTCGAGAGTCCTTTAAGCCGCGTCTTGAAGTACGGCAGGTTGATCGCCGTCATCTTCGCGCCGTCGATCCGGCTCCACACCGCATGGGCGTGGCGGCGGCCCTCCTTCTCGTGGATCACCACCGCCCGCGGCTGGCCGGACAGGCCGAGGCGCTCCTCCGCCCGGTCGATGGCCGCCATCAGGTCCTTGACCGGTACGTCGGCGCCCTTGGGCGGATTGAGCGACAGGGAGAACAGCGGCTGGCGGCATTGCGTCGCCGAGGAAATGGCTTCGACCTCGATAAAGGCGCCCGGCAGATTCCGGGCCGAGAAGCCGCGCAGTTCCTGCACGGTGACGTGGTCGTTGTCGCGGTCGTTCATCAGGTGCACGGCGAGCTGCTTCGCACCGCCGCGCTGGGAGCCGACGAGAATCATTCCGAGCCCTCCCGCCCAGGATCGGCAGCATCGGAGGGCCGGACGTCCCGGCCGCAAGCCGCCACGTTGAACCCGGCGCCCGGTCCGTCCGCCGGATCGCCGGGCTTGCGCTTGCCCAGCGCCTGCAACACGGCCAGCCGGAGAATGCGGACGTCCTCACACGCCTGCCGGATCGCGGCGCTCACCTGGTCATCGACATACAGCGAGCCGGACTCGGCGGCTTCGGCCAGCCTGTGAAGGTTGCCGATGATCCGGCTCTGGCCCAGCGCCGCGAGCACCCTGGCCAGCAGCACTCGGTCGCCCGACACGGCCCGCGGGCTGCGGCGCGGTGCGACACCTTCCCCAAGCACCGCCTGCCGGATGAAGGTCGAAAGCGGCAGGCTTCCCGCCCGGCGCTTCAGCTCATCGCGTTCGCCCTCGCTCACGCGGATGGAAATAGGGGAGGGGCGGGTCTTGTTTGTCTGTTCCTTCATGATCTGCTCGCAAGCCGATCACTTTCGGACACCTATACCAGGCCCTTTCCTGAAAACACTGCAAAATCAGAGAGAAAGGCTTGATTTTAGGATGCCCGAAAGGTCACGCGCAAAGAACAGCTCGCTAAGTTTAGGGTGAGCCCCTGCAACCAATCGACGTAGAAAAAACCCCGCCAACTGATCGGTTGGCGGGGTTTTTCTTTTTCGGCATCAATAGCTTAGCATTCCGGGTCGGCATCGGGGGAGTTCGGAACCGAAATATCCGGGTTTGGGATGGCCGGCCGTCGGTCGTGGTCGGACGAGATCGCGCAGACCTGGGCGTTGGCGGATGCCGTAAGCGTGTTTGAAGTGTGTCAACGCCAATTGTTGGACGACATGCTCGCCCTGTCGGCGTTGAACACGCCGACGCTTGTTCCTTTGGCATCGCAAACTGCCGATGGGAACATTTTCGGGCGGTTCGGAAGCGCTCAAAAGGCACGCGATGCGGCATGGCCGTGCGGCCGGGGTGCGAAACCGATCTCTCGAAAGCAAAACGCGCATGGGTAGCCGATGCGCGTTGTTCTTGTTGGGAGGCTAGGCCGTCTTTCCGCGATAGCGTAGGGCCTCGACGAGCAGGAGAAAGCCGGGAGACGGTTGCCGGCGCCTCGGGCAATAGAGATGGAATCCCGGGAACGGCGGACACCAGGGCCTTAAAGCGCTTTCCCAAAAAGTTGATAGACTTTTTGGATGAGAAATCGCGGCAAAACAAAGACCTAAAGCATGTTGCGTGTTTCAGAAAAGACGCAACGTGCTTTAGCACACGGACCAGCCGGCCGTCGCCGGTCGCCTCGGCCACCATCGCGTCGGGCAGGCACGCAAGGCCGAGGCCGGCGATCGCCGCGTCGACGACGGTGTCCGCTTCGTTGCAGACGAATTGGCCGTCGACCCGGATGTTGACGGGCCTGCCGTTCTTCTCGAACTCCCATGCATAGGGGGCCCCATAGGTCGCCAGCCGCAGGTTGATAAAGCCGTGCTCGGAACGGTCGTGCGGGGTCTTCGGGACCGGCTGACGGCACTGGTCGAGGAACTCGGCGCGGAGAACGCAATGGCCTTCCAGGTCGACGTCAGCGACCGCGACGCGGTCAAGGCGTTCGTCGACAGGGCCGCAGAGACCTTCGGCAGGATCGATGTGATGATCAACAATGCCGGCGTCATGCCGCTCGGGCCGCTGGAGGCGATGCGGTTCGTGGAATGGGACCGGTGCATCGACGTCAACACCAGGGGGTGCTCTGGGGCATCGCCGCTGCCCTGCCGTACTTCAAGGAACAGAAGGCCGGGCAATTCATCAACGTTGCGTCCGTTGCCGGACACACGATCAATCCCGGCGTCCAGCTTCGCCCGCTGCGTCCTGTTCGCGATGGGCCAGCCGGAAGAGGTGGATATCAACGAGGTCCTGTTCCGCCCGACGTCGCAGGAGCTTTGACGGGTCTCCTGTCCGCCCGGCAAGGCGGTCTGGCTGCCGGCGAAAACGCCGGCAGCCAGACCAGGCACGATTGCCGCGGTCACCTGACGAGACGGTGGTGACCTCAACGGGCGCGGTTCCCTGCCCTCGCAGCCATTTTGGCGTCCATTCTCAGGCGGCAATGCCGGGTTCAGTTTGTTTAGCTGCACTACACAGAGCGTAATTTCTTTGAATTTGAGCTAATAGAATTCTTCCGACCTAATAGGCGGCGTGTCCAAGGGAAATCTCCAGATGGTCCCTCGGTCGTCCTTCAAACGCCGCCTTGCGTTCCGGTGCCTTTGCGCGAGGACGTGCGCGGCCAGCACGGAAACGCACGGCCATATGACGTCGGCCAATCCCAGCCACCGGGCCAATGTGAGCCTGCAGGAGCGTGCCCGCCGGATCCGCAGATATGCGCTGCGCATGGGCCAGGTGCAGGGCCAGGGCTATGTCGGCCAGGCCCTTGGTTTCGCCGACGTTCTCGCCGTCCTCTATTTCCATGCTCTGGCGTTCGATCCGCGCGATCCGGACTGGGAGGGGCGGGACCGGCTCTACCTCTCCATCGGCCATTACGCGATCGCGCTCTATGCGGCCCTGATCGAAGCGGGCGTCCTGCCGGAGAGCGAACTGGAAACCTATGGCGCCGACGGCAGCCGCCTGCCGATGTCCGGGATAACCTCCCATACCCCGGGCATGGAAATCACGGGCGGGTCGCTCGGTCACGGGCTCGGCATTGCCGTCGGCGCCGCCCTGGGCCTGAAGCGCAAGGCCTCGGGAAGCTTCATCTACAACCTTCTTTCCGATGGCGAACTCGGCGAGGGATCGACCTGGGAAGCGGCGATGTCCGGCGCGCATCATGGCCTCGACAACCTGATTGCCGTCGTCGACTTCAACAACCAGCAGGCTGACGGGCCATCGACCAACATCCTTTGCGCCGAGCCGTTGACGGAGAAATGGGAAGCCTTCGGCTGGTACGCGCAGCGGGTCGACGGCAATGACATCGACGCCCTCACCGAAGCCTTCAACAAGGCGCGCGCCTGCGACGCCGCCAGACCCCGGGTGATCATTTGCGACACGCTGATGGGCAGGGGCGTGCCGTTCCTGGAGGCCCGGGAGAAGACCCATTTCATCCGCATCGAGCCGGAGGAATGGGAACTGGCCCTGGCGGCCCTCGACGACGGGAGGCCGCAATGACGGGTTCCGATCGTCCCGCCGCCGGTCCCGGCGGCGCCAAGCTCAGGACCTCGGCGATGATCGCCTCGCTGGAGGCGGAGGGCCGTCCGACCGTGTCGGCACCGTTCGGCCATGCGCTTTGCAGGGTCGCCGCTCGGCGGCAGGAGGTCGTCGGCATGACCGCCGATCTCGGCAAATACACCGACCTTCACGTCTTTGCGGAGGCGTTCCCCGACCGGTTCTACCAGATGGGCATGGCCGAGCAGCTCCTGTTCAGCGCCGCCTCCGGCATGGCGCGAGAGGGGTTCACGGTCTTTGCCACGACCTATGCCGTCTTCGCCTCGCGCCGGGCCTACGACTTCATCTGCATGGCGATCGCGGAGGACAATCTCGACGTCAAGATCATCGGCGGGCTGCCGGGCCTGACGTCCGGCTACGGCCCGAGCCACCAGGCGACGGAAGATCTCGCCATCTTTAGGGGCATGCCGAATCTGACGATCGTCGATCCTTGCGACGCGGTGGAGATGGCGCAGGCAACCGCGGCCATCGCCGATCACAAGGGGCCCGTCTATATGCGGCTCCTGCGCGGCCGGGTTCCGGATGTCCTCGGCCCTTACGACTACAAATTCGAATTGGGCAAGGCCAGGCTCCTGCGCGACGGGCGCGACGTGCTGTTCGTTTCTACGGGCATCATGACCATGCGCGCGCTGGACGCGGCTGCGCGGCTCGCCGGCGAGCGCATCGACTGCGCGGTGCTGCACGTCCCCACCATAAAACCCCTCGACATCGAAACGATCCTGGAGGCCGCGGGCAGAAGCGGCCGGATGGTGGTCGTTGCCGAAAACCACACCGTCGTCGGCGGCCTCGGCGAAGCGGTCGCGCGGGCACTGCTCTCGTCGGGTGTCGCGCCGACCTTCCGCCATATCGGCCTGCCGGATGCGTTCCTCGATCCGGGCGCGCTGCCGACGCTGCACGACCGCTACGGCCTCTCGGTCGACAAGGTGTGCGGGGCGGTGAAGGCGTGGCTCGGATGAGGGCTCCGATGGTGAACCATGTCCGCCCGAGTGGCCGGAGCGGACTGGCTATCTGGAACTGGATTTGAAATTCATGAGTGATGTGAAGCTGGGCGTAATCGGGCTGGGATCGATGGGGCTGGGCATGGCGCGCAACGCCATCGCCGCGGGCATCGCCACCAAGGGCTACGATATTTTCCCCGCCGCGCGCGAGGCGTTCGCTGCAGCCGGCGGAACGCCGGCGGCCTCGGTCGCCGAAACGGCCGCCGATGTCGACGTCCTCATCGTCATGGTGGTCAACGCGGCCCAGGTTCGTGACGCCGTCTTCGGCCCGGACGGCGCGGCGGCGGCAATGCGCCCCGGCGCCGTCGTCATGGTCTGCTCGACCATCGCCCCGAAGGACGCCCGCGAGATCGGGCGGGACCTCGCCGAGGCGGGCCTCCTCGTCATCGATACCCCCGTTTCCGGCGGCAAGGTCGGCGCGGAAGCCGGCACCCTGACCCTGATGGCGTCGGGTCCCGAGGCCGCCTTCGATCTGGCCGCGCCGGTCATTGCGGCCGTGTCGCAGACCGTCTATCGGCTCGGCGACGAGCCCGGTATGGGTTCGACCTACAAGGTCGTGCACCAACTGGCCGCTGGTGTGCATCTCGCCGTTGCAGCGGAAGTCATGGCCTTTGCCGCCCATGCCGGCTGCGACACGGGTGTCCTTGCCGACATCGTCTCCAAATCGGCCGGCCGGTCGTGGATGTTCACCGACCGCGTGCCGCACATGCTGGACGACGACTTCGCGCCGCGCAGCACGGTCGACATTTTCGTCAAGGATCTGGGTCTGGTCATCGAGACCGGGCACGCCAGCAAGACGCCGCTGCCGCTGGCCGCGGCGGCGCACCAGCTCTTCCTCGCGGCCTCGTCGATGGGCCACGGGCAGATCGACGATTCCGCCGTCGTCAAGGTCTACGAAAGCGCCACCGGCTCGCCGGTTAAGCGGCGCGAGAACTAGGGGCGGGCGATGACGACAATCGTATTCCTCGACCGCGACACCATCGGCCCGTCGGTGACCATCAACCGCCCGGCCTTCGACCATGAATGGATCGAGCACGGCAAGACGCCCGCGGACAAGGTCGCCGAGCGCCTCAAGGGGGCGACCGTCGCGATCACCAACAAGGCGCCGATCCGCGAGGCCATCCTCGACAGTCTGCCCGACCTGAAGCTGATCGCGATCGCCGCGACGGGCTATGACTGCGTCGATGTCGCGGCATGCGCCGCGCGCGGGATCACAGTTTCCAACGTGCGCGGCTACGCGCTGAACACCGTTCCCGAGCACACCTTCTCGCTGATCCTGGCCTTGCGGCGCTCGCTGATCGGGTTCCGCCAGGACGTCATCGACGGCGAATGGCAGCGATCCGGTCAATTCTGCTTTTTCACCCACCCGATCAAGGATCTCGCCGGCGCCACCCTCGGCATTTTCGGCGAGGGCGCCTTGGGCCAGTCGGTTGCCGCGCTGGGGCGGGCCTTCGGCATGCGGACGCTGTTCGCGGCGCACAAGGGCGTCGAGGGCCTCGGCCCGCTCTACACGCCGTTCGATGAGGTGCTGGAAACCGCGGACGTCATTTCGCTGCATGCGCCCTTGATGCCGGCGACGCGAAACATGATCGCCATGCCCGAATTCCGGAAGATGAAGAAGAAGCCGCTGATCATCAACACGGCGCGCGGCGGCCTCGTCGACGAGGAAGACGTCGTCAGGGCGCTGGAAGAGGGCCTCATCTCCGGCATCGGCTTTGACGTCCTCTCTGTCGAGCCGCCCGTTGCCGACAATCCGCTGCTCCGGGTGATGGAACGCCCCGACGTCATCGTCACGCCCCATGTGGCATGGTCGAGCGCGGAGGCCATGCAGACCCTTTGGGACCAGGTCGTACGGCACATCGAGAATTTCCAAGAAGGATCGCCCAGCAACGTCGTGGGCTAACAAGAACAACGGAGCCAACCATGACGGCCACCATGAAAGACATGGCGAATGCCATCCGTTTCCTGTCGATGGACGCGATCGTTCGTGCCAGCGACGGGCACCCGGGGACGCCCCTCGGCGGGGCCGATATCGCCACGGCGCTGTTTGCCAACCACCTGAAATTCGACGCATCGGATCCGACCTGGCCGGACCGGGACCGGTTCGTCCACTCCGCCGGGCACGGGTCGATGCTGCTCTATTCCGTGCTGCACCTGGTCGGCTATGAGGAGATGGGCATCGAGGAGGTGAAGAACTTCCGGGTGCTGGGCTCCAACACGCCGGGTCATCCCGAGCATCACCCGGAAGCCGGCATCGAGACCACCACCGGTCCGCTCGGCCAGGGGATCGCCAATGCCGTCGGCATGGCGGTCGCGGAGCGGGTCCTGAACAACCGCTTCGGCGACGACATCGTCGACCACTACACCTACGCCTACACCGGCGACGGCTGCCTGATGGAGGGCATTGCCGCGGAAGTCATTGCGCTCGCCGGTCATCTGAAGCTCGGCAAGCTGATCTTCCTGTGGGACGACAACCGCATGACCGATGACGGCGTCACCGAACAGACGGTCAGCGAATCCAATGTGGCCCGGTTCGAAAACGCCGGCTGGCACGTGCAGTCGGTCGACGGTCACGATGCGGAGGCCCTGTCGAACGCGATTGCGGCCGCGAAGGCGGACGACCGGCCGTCGATGATCGCCTGCCGCACCTTCATCGGCTTCGGCATTCCGCGCATCCAGAACGACCGCGCCGCCCATGGCGGCAAGATCTCCAAAGAGGATACCGATGCGGCGCGGGAAACCCTCTCCTGGCCGCACGCTCCCTTCGAAATTCCGGCGGATATCCTTGACAGGTGGCGCTATGCCGGCCGCCGGGGCGAGCAGGCGCGAAAGGCCTGGGAGGCCCGCCTGGCGGCGCTGCCCGAGGCGGAGCGCGCGGAGTTCCGGCGCCTGATGGACGGGCGGCTTCCGGCCGGATGGGACGCGAGCCTCAGGGCGTTCAAGCGGCATGAGGCCGAGGCAGGCACCGCCCGGGCCGGCATTCGCGCGTCCGGCGAAGTTCTGTCGCTCGTCGCCGACGCCATTCCCGAACTGATCAGCGGTGCGCCGGACCTTGAAGCCGCGACCCAGCACAAGCGGCAGCTCGCCCCCTTCACCCGCGACGACCGCGCCGGGCGCTACATCCACTACGGCGTCCGCGAGCACGCCATGGGCGCGATGATGAACGGCATGACCGTGCATGGCGGCATCGTTGCCGTCGGCACGACCTTCCTGGTGTTCTCCGACTATATGCGCCACGCCCTGCGCATGGCCGCGCTCATGAAGATCCCCGGGGTCTTCGTCTTCAGCCACGATTCCATCGGCATCGGCAAGAACGGACCGACGCACCAGCCGGTCGAGACCCTGGCGTCGCTCAGGGCCTATCCCAACATGTGGGTCCTGCGGCCGGCCGATGCCGTGGAAATGGCCGAGTGCTGGGAGCTTGCCCTGACCCACCGCGACGGGCCGACGTCGATCATCTGTTCGCGCCAGCCCCTGGAGCCGGTTCGCACTCAAGATGTCGACGACAATCTCTGCGCCCGCGGTGCCTATGTCCTGTCACCTGCCGAAGGCGGCCGGGCGGTCGCGACCATCCTTGCCACCGGGTCGGAGGTCGGCGTCGCCCTGAAGGCCCAGGCGCTGCTGCACGGAAAGGGCACGCCGACGGCCATCGTGTCGATGCCGTCATGGGAGCTGTTCGAGGCCCAGGACGAGGCCTATCGCAGAGAGGTTTTGCCCGACGACACCATCAAGATCGGCGTCGAAGCGGCGGTCCGGCTCGGATGGGACCGCTATATCGGGCGCGATGGCGCGTTCTTCGGCATGGCGTCGTTCGGCGCCTCCGGCGATTATCCCGATCTGTTCGAGCATTTCGGCATCACGCCGCAGGCCGTCGCCGGCGCCGTCGAAGCACGGATAAGTGCCTGACATCTTGAGGGCGCGCGCCTTCTAGACAGGTCGCGCCCGCTCCATGTCGACATCGTAGAAGGACGTGCAGCCAAGGGACGCGAGCAGGTCGAGCTTTTCGTCCTCGTGCTCGGCCGCTTCCTCGCGCAGCCACTCGCAGAAGACGCTGACATAGCGGCGGTTGAGGTTCCTGTTGGGACAGACGATCCAGTAGGCCGGGAACCGCGCCGCGCCGAGCGCGGGAAACATCGGCACCAAGGTCCCGGCGTGGAGTTCGTCCATGGCGAGCGTGGCGGTCTCCAGGACGACGCCGGCGCCGTCCTTGGCCGCCTGCAGCGACATCGACGAGCGGTCGAACTTCAGGCCACCGTCGGAGGGAACGTTCTCGATAGCGTGCCGGTTCAGCCACCACTTCCAGGTCAGGTTGGCCTTGACCGTATGGATGAGGCGGACATCGGACAGCATGGCTTCGGGCGTGGTGCCGCGCTCCCGGCAGTCTTTCAGGAATGCCGGATTGCAGAGCGGCATGACCATGTCGTTGACGATCGCTTCCGCATAAAGACCCTTCCACCTGCCGACCCCGTACCGCACGTCGAGATCGACGTTCTCCTTTTCGAATTCGGTCAGTTCGGGCGTCGCATCCACGTGCAGGTCCCAGAGCGGATTGGCGGCGATGAATTTGGCGAAGCGCCGGCCCAGCCAGCGCGCGCCGAAACTGGCCGATACGCGCAGGATGAGCTTGCGGTTTTCGCGCTTGCGGGCGACCTGGCGGCGGGCGTCGCGCAGGATGGACAGGGCCTCGGTCGCCGCCCCGAAGAGCTGTTCGCCTTCCTCGGTCAGGACCAGACTGCGCTTGACGCGCCGGAACAGCTTCACCCCCAGCACTTCCTCAAGGCCCTTGAGCTGCTGGCTCACGGCCGACGGGGAGACCGACAGTTCCTGGGCTGCGGTCGTCACGCGCGAGTGCCGCGCGACGGCCTCGAAATAGACCATGCCATTCAGGCCGATATCGCGCATCGCGGCACCTTTTTAAGTTCAGCTTCATAAATGCGTAGCGAATTGTAATTGAGCTAAATTCTGATTCAAGATTTCATTTCGGCGCTGACAAGAACCCTTCGAGTTCATAAACAAATTTAGCATGGGGCCCGAGGGCTCCATCTAGAGAGGAAAAACGATGAAGCGAACCCTCATAGCAGCATGCGTTCTGGGCATTTTCGCGGGCGTTTCCGTCGCCTCGGCGGACACGATCACCATCGCGACCAACGGCAAGCCGGCCCAGCAAAAAGCGATCTCGTCCGTCTTCATGGCCATGCTTATCGAGCAGGCGACGCACGGCAAATACACAGTGAAGGTCGCCCATTCCGCGACCCTCGGCGACGACCGCCAGATGCTGAAATCGGTCAAGGCCGGCTCGATCGAGATCACCGTCAATTCGGACGGCGCCGTGGCCGAGATCGTCCCGCAGCTCAATGCGTTCGGCCTGCCCTATCTGTTCAGTTCGCTGCCGCAGGCCTGGGAAGTGCTGGACGGTCCGACCGGCGACAAGATCGCCGCCCTCCTCGACGACAAGGGCTATGTCGTTCTTGCCTGGTTCGACAACGGCATCCGCAAGATCACGCACACCTCCAAGCCGATCACCTCTCCCGCCGACATCAAGGGCATGAAGATCCGCACGCCGCCGTCCCAGGTGACGCTCGATGCGTTCAACGCCATGGGCGCCAATCCGGCTCCGCTGGCATGGTCGGAACTGCCGGCCGCGCTGCAGTCCGGGGTGTTCGAAGGGCAGGAAAACCCGCTTGCGAACATCTACGGCGCGCGGCTGCACGAACTGACGCCCTATATCGCCCGCTCCAACCACAAATACGAGATGACGCCGGTGCTGGCTTCCAAGGCCTGGTGGAACTCGCTCTCCGATGCCGACAAGGATGCCATCAAGAGCGCTGCGACCGCGGCGTCCTGGTACGACCGCGGCAGCTTCGTGATGAAGGACGAGGGACTGGAAGCGACCCTGAAGGCCGAAGGCGCCAAATTCAACGACGTCGACATCGATGCCTTCAAGGAAGCGACCGCCAGCGTCTACGACAAGTGGGAAAAGGAAATCGGCAGCATCGTGCCCGAGATCCGCGCGGCCGCTGCGGAAGCCGGCGGCAAGTGATATAAGCCACGGGCATGAGAGAGATTCTTCGAGCACCGGACGCCGCAGGGCCCCTTGGCCCTGCGGTCATGTGGATCGATACCTCGATCCGGTGGGTGTGCGCGATCATCCTCTGGACCACGTTCCTGGTCATGTTCCTGCCGACCTTTGCCAACGCCTTCCTTCGCTACACGACGGATGCGAGCATCGTATGGTCGGAGCAGGCCGTCAGGCTGGTGTTCCCGTGGTTCATCCTCGGCGGCGCGGTCATCGCGGCGCAGCACAATCGGCATATCGGCGTATCGGTCCTGACGAACCTGCTCGGGCGGGGCAACCTCCGGCGGCTGCAGATCGTCGTGCAGCTCATCATTCTGGGCGCCTGTGCCGTCGTCTTCGACTTTGCCGTCGACGTCGTTCTCAGCGACGACAGCATGTACACGTTGATCGGCATCAAGCAGTCCTGGAGCTATCTGGCGCTCATCGTCGGCTACGTGTTCCTGGCCTTGACCTGCCTGACCAATATCTACCGGCTCGTCACCGACCCGGCCTACAGTGAAAAAATAAAGACCAGCACGGTTTCCTGACTGTCGCGCCCGCGGCTCGCCACGGGCCTTGCGATCGAGACAGCATGAAGCCAGTTCGCCGGCGACTAGGGAGCATGCGATGTCGATCTATGCCGGATTGTATTTTCTGGTCCTTCTCTTCCTGTCGGTCCCGGTGGCTCACGCCCTGTTCATTGCCGCTTCGGCCGGCATGGTGACGATCGGCAAGAGCTACATGCTCGGGCAGACGATCATCTCGCTCTACGATCCGACGCAGAGCTTCCCGATGATCGCCATTCCCTTTTTCATCCTCGCCGGTGACCTGATGATGTCGGGCCGCTTCGGCGACTACCTGATCAAGTTTTCCAAGCTCGTCGTCGGCCACCTCAAGGGCGGCCTGGCGCAGGTCAGCGTGTTGGGATCCCTGCTTTTCGGCGGCGTTTCCGGGTCCGCCGTCGCCGATGCCTCGGCATTGGGCAACGCCATCATCCCGGTCCAGAAGAAGGAAGGCTATCCGCCCGGCTATCCGGCGGCGGTCAACGCGGCGTCGTCGACGATCTCGGTCCTGATCCCGCCCTCCATCCCGCTGATCCTCTACGGCCTCGTTGCGGAAGTCTCGATCCCGAAACTCTTCATCGCGGGCATCCTGCCGGGCATCCTGCTCGCGGTGTCGATCTTCCTGATCTGTTTCGTCATCAACTCGCGCAAGGATCTGCCGCGCTCGCCGCTGCCCGGCGGCTTCAAGACATTCCGACAGGACATCTTCAAGGCCTTCCCGGCGATGCTGATGCCCGTCCTGATCATCGTCCTGGCCCGCGGCGGCGTCGTCACGCCGACCGAAATCAGCGTCTTTGCGGTCGCCTATGCCCTGTTCGTCGGCATCTTCATCTATCGCGACCTGACCGTCGCCATCATCCTGCGCTGCATTCTGACCTCGGGCATGATGACGGGCGTGATCATGCTGGTGATCATGGGATCCGGCGTCCTGCAATGGATCCTGTCCGCCGAAAGCGTGCCGGAGAACCTGTCGGCGTGGATATTGAGTGCGCTGCAGTCGAAATGGCTGATCATCATCGCCATGAACGTTCTGCTGATCGTGATCGGGACGTTCCTCGACCTGCCGGCCGCCGTCCTGCTCCTTGCGCCGATCTTCATCGGTGTCGCCGGCGAGATCGGGCTCGACCCCATCCAGCTCGGCGTCATGATGGTCGTCAACCTGGCGATCGGGCTCTACACGCCGCCCGTGGGAACGACCCTGTTCGTGTCGATCTCCATCGAACGCGTCAGCATGGGCAAGGCCGTCATGGAACTGCTGCCGTTCTACCTCGCCGCCATCGTGATCCTGGCGCTGGTCAGCTTCGTTCCGGCAATCACGAGCGTTCTGTTGTAGGCCGGGTAGGCGACGACCGCGACCGGTCAGTGGCCGGCCGGGCCGTCTTCCAGCCCGTTGGCGGCCGTCGTTGCCGCCAGGATCGGCAGCGCCGAGGCGCCGAGGGCCGCGCTGCGCTCGCCGAGGGCGCTCAGGCGGAGCCGTTCGCGGCCCTGGGCCTCGCAGACCGAGGGTCTGAGGTCCCCGAGTTCGCCGACCAGGTCCTTGAGGAACGCAGGCGGCACGGCGCCGCCGATGATCACCATTTCCGGATCGAGCAGGTTCTCAACGCTGGCCAGCGCAATCGACAGCGCCCCGGCGGCCCGCTCCATCCAGCGCTTCGTCGCGGCTCCGGTCTCCTCGCCGGCGGCCTCGGCCTCCGCCAGAAACGCCCGCATCGCCCGCAGCGACAGGTACTCGCCGAGACAGCCGCGATTGCCGCAATAGCAGGGCGGTCCCGCCGGATCGACGATGAAGTGGCCAAATTCGCCGGCATTGCCGCGAAGCCCGCGATAGGGCTCGCCGCCGATGACGATGCCGCCGCCGACGCCTTCGCTGATGAAGATGTAGAAGAAATCGTCGATGTCGCTGGCCTCGCCGTAGAGCTTCTCCCCGAGCGCGGAGGCGGTGGCATCGTTCTCAATGAAGATGTCGACGCCGGTGAGGGCGGAGAGCGCCCCCGCCACCGCCCGGCTCTGCAGCGCAGGCACGGCACCCGGCGACGGCACGCCCGGCCAGGTCACATCGAACGGCCCGGGCGTGACCAGGCCGAGACCGAGGCAGCGGTCGACGCCGAACCGGGCGGTGAATCCGGCATGGAGCTTTGCAACGAAATCGAGCCAGTCCGACCCGGCCGTCACCGTGACCGGCCCGTCGATCATTTCGATCAGGGAGCCGGAAAGGTCCGCCACCACCGCATGGTAATGCTTGTCGTCGATGCGGATGCCGATGGCATAGCCGCCGTCCCCGGCAATTTCGATGGCGATCGGCGGCTGGCCGCGCGGGGCCTTGCGCCGTCCCGTCTCGCGGACAAGTCCGCCGGCAATCAGGTCGCTGATGATATTGGCGACGGCCTGGGGCGTCAGGCCGGTCGCCCGGGCGAGCTCGGCCCGGGACAGCGAGCCCCGCACCCGCAAGGCGTGGAGCAGCATTCGGCGGTTCTGCCGGCGGATCTGCGTGGCCGGATTTGTCGACGCTTTGCCGTGCTCGGGAATCGTATGTTCTGACATGTGCGGGAGCATAGGGGATTAGAGTAAAGCAATGAACTTGATTTATTGACTCGACCCCGGGCGCGGCCTAAGCTCGGCAGAATGGGAGGCGCATATGAGCGCGCAGACGGTCGTCCGGCTGACGGGGATCACCAAGAATTTTGGCGGCGTTCATGCGCTGAAAGGCGTCGATCTCGACATTTCGTCGGGCGAGGTCGTGGCGCTCGTCGGCCATAACGGCGCCGGCAAGTCGGTCCTCGTCCAGATCCTGTCGGGCGTCTTTCCGCCGAGTTCGGGCGAGATCCGGGTCATGGGCAAGCCGGTCAGCTTCCATTCGCCGAACGACGCCCGCCACCAGGGCATCGAGACGATCTATCAGACGCTGGCGCTCGCCGACAATCTCGACGCGCCGTCCAATTTCTTTCTCGGCCGCGAATTGCGCACGCGGTTCGGCTTCCTCGACAAGCGCGGCATGGCCGAAGCTGCCGGCAAGGCGCTCGCCGACCTCAATCCGGCCTTCACCGACATCGAGCGGCCGGTGCGGCAGATGTCCGGCGGCCAGCGCCAGGCGGTCGCCATCGCGCGCGCCATCCATTTCGACGTGCGCGTCCTCATCATGGACGAGCCGACGGCGGCCCTCGGCCCGCACGAAACAGCGCAGGTCAGCACGCTCATCCGGCGCCTGCGGGAGCAGGGCATCGGCATTCTCCTCGTCAGTCACGACGTGCGCAGCGTCATCGACCTGGCGGACAGGATCGTCGTGCTGAAGGCCGGCGAGGTCGTCGGCACCGTGAACGCTGCGGAGACCGACGAGGACCGCGTGGTCGACATGATCATCCGCGGCCGCCGGCTCGAGCCTGCGGACGGACCGGCGCCATGACCAGCATCCGGTCGGTCTCGCTCGCTCGTGCCGGAGTGCCCCGCCTCTCTCCGATCTGGCTCGTGCTCGTCGCCGTCATCGTTGCCGCGGCGCTGGTGTCCGATCGTTTCCTGACCTCCTACAACATCGCCTCGGTGCTCCAGCAGGGCGTGATCACCGGCATCGTCGCCCTCGGCATGACGGTCGTGCTGATCGGCGGCCAACTCGACCTTTCGACGGGCGCGATCGTCATGATGGCGGCGGTCATGGCCCTGCTCATCGGCCCGGACGGCACGCTCGGCATCACGCTTGCCGTCGTCCTGCCGATCCTCGCCGGTGCCACGGTCGGCGTCGTCAACGGCCTCGCCGTCTACCGCGCGGGGGCCAATTCCATCGTCACCACGATCGGCATGCAGTTCTTCCTCATCGGCGCGGTGCTGGCGACGGTCTCCGGCCGGCATGTGCGGGCAACGGCGATCGGCGACACCTTCACCGCCCTTGCCCAGGCGCGGCCCCTCGGCATTCCCTTTCCGGTGTTCATCTTCGCCGCGCTCGTCATCGTCCTGGTGGTCGTGATGAGTTCCACGGTATTCGGCCGCCACGTCTATGCCATCGGCGGGGATGCGGATGCCTCCCGACGGTCGGGCGTCAACGTCGTGCGCACGGGCATCGCCACCTTCGCGATTTCCGGCGCGCTTGCGGCGACGTCCGGCGTCATCATCGCGGCTCTGGTCGGCCATCTCGACCCGACCGGAGTGGGCGGCTACGAGTTTCCCGCGCTGACGGCGGTGGTTCTGGGCGGCACGCGCCTCACCGGCGGCGTCGGCCGTCCGATCGACACCGTCGCGGCGATCCTCGTCATCGCCATCATCACCAATGTGATGACGATCCTCGACTACCAGTATCCGATCCAGCTTCTCGTTCAGGGGCTCGTGCTGACCGGGGCGGTCGCCTATTACAACTGGCGGGGTGACGCATGAGCCCGCGCGCCCAGGACCTGTTCTCCCGCTTCTTCATCAAGCCGCCGCTCGTGCCGCTGCTGATCCTTGCCTCGTTCATCCCCGGCTTCTGGTCGATGGGCAACATGCGGATCCTGGCGGAAGCGGTGTCGGTCGACGGCATCGTCGTCATCGGCATGACCATCGTCATGATCGCCGGCGGCTTCGACATGTCGGTCGGCGCGGTGATGGCGATGGGCGGCGTCGTTGCCGTCGTGCTGCTGCCCTACGGCCTTGGGGTCTCCGTCGTCGCGGCCGGCACCTTCGGTGCGCTGGCGGGCACGCTCAGCGGGACGCTGGTGACGCGGCTGCGCATCAACCCGTTCATCTCGACCCTTGCCGTGATGGTCATGGTGCGCGGCGCCGTCCTTGCCTACACCGATACCCGTCCGGTGGTCAGCCTCGACGACATGTTCCTCGCGCTCGGCGAAGGCTGGCCGGTTCCCTATGCCTTCCTGATCATGGTCGCCGTGGCGATCACCGCCCATGTCTGGCTCAACAGCCGTCCCTGGGGCCGGCATGTCTACGCCGTCGGCGCCGACGAGACCGCGGCCGCGATGTCGGGCCTGCGCGTCGGCCGCCTCAAGCTGCAATGCTACCTGATCTCGGGCGCCCTTGCCGGCTTCGCCGGCCTGCTGCTTGCCGCGCGCCTCGGCACCGGGTCTCCGATCATCGGGGAATCGACGCCGCTGTCGGCCGCCGCCGCGGCCCTGATCGGCGGCGCGAGCCTGCGCGGCGGCGAGGGCTCGGTCGGCGGCGCGATGGTCGGCCTCCTGTTCGTCGGCGGTCTCGTCAACGCCATGAACCTTCTGGGCGTGGCGTCCTACTACCAGAGCATGGTGATCGGCGGAATGCTGTTCGCCCTGGTGGTTGCGGACGGCGCGTTTCTGCGCATGCGGTCAAGTTGAGAAAACGGCCGCCGCGGCCGGCGATCCGGCCACTGAGCAAGAAAGAGGAGACACCAGTAATGCCCGGCTTCAAGTCACTACTCGCAGGCGCTGCCGTCGTTGCGGCACTGTCCACGACCATTCCGGCCGCCTCGGCGGACGGCATCGTGATCGGCCATTCGCAGCCCAATCTCGGCTGGCCCTATATCGCGGCGGTGACCGCGGTGATTGAGGCCGAGGCCAAGGCCATGGACGGCGTCGAAGTGATCACCCTCGGCGCCGAGGGCGACATCGCCAAGCAGAGCACCGACATCGCGTCGCTGGTCAACCGCGGGGTCGACGTTCTGCTGGTGACCTCGCTCGACGGCAACGCCGTCATTCCGGCGCTGCGCAAGGCGCACGATGCCGGCATTCCGATCCTTGCCGTGTCCAACGAGCCGGCCGAGGCGGGTCAGGCCCTGCTCGCCGGTTACTCCGGACCGGACGACTACGTGCAGGGCCGGATTGCCGCCGAGCTTCTTGACGACGTGCTCGGCAGCAAGGGCAACATCGCGATCATCGAAGGCTCGCCCGGGCAGAGCACCACCATCCTGCGCACCGACGGCCTGAAGGACCGGCTCGCCGAGCTCAACTCCGGCATCAAGATCATTGGCTCGCAGACTGCCGACTGGAACCCGGTCAAGGCCAAGGAAGTCGCACAGGCCTTCCTGACCGCCTATGGCGACGATCTGGACGGCGTTTTCGCGCAGGATGACAATTCCGGCGCGGCGGCGGCCGAAGTGTTCGCGGCGGCCGGGCGTGGCGACATCAAGGTCGTCGGTACCGGCGGCACCATCGACGGCCTGAAGGCGATCCGCGAAGGCCTGATGTACGGCACCATGGACCAGTCGCCGACCACCGACGGCAAGCAGGCGCTCGACTTCGCCATCAAGCTCGCCAAGGGCGAGAGCCTGCCTGAAAAGCGGAACATCATCCCGATGCCCAAGATCACCGCGGACAACGTCGCCAACTTCAAGGGCGAATGGTAACGCGACCGAACCGGCCGGCCGGAAGCCTTCCGGCCGGCCCCGATTTCCATTCACAGAATCACTGCTGGCCGTCCAATGCTCACGCCCCATGTCGGAATGAAGATCTACGACAACGTCTGGTACACGCGTTTCCGCCTGGAGCCGGAGGAGGCCGCTGACATCCTTGCCGTGATGGGCGTGACCTATGTCATGGCCCAGAGCAGGATCCTGCCGATGCAGGACACGGCGATCGAAAGCGCAGCCACCGCGGCCGACGCGGCACGCCTGGCCACACTCGACGACCGGGCCTTCCGCGATGCGCTTGCGGCGCGCGGCATCTTCTATTTCGCGTCGATCAATATCGGCTTCGACCCCGCCTTCATCGGCGCCCATCCCGACCTCGTCCCGATCGATCAGACGGGCCGCCGGGAGGAAAAGGTCGACTGGTACATGGGCCTGCCGCCGGACCGGACGGCCAATATCGACCACAAGATCGGCATGATCGAACCGGCGGTGCGCGCGCTCATGCCCGACGGCGTCCATCTCGGCTTCATCCGCTGGCCGGGCCTGTGGGAGATCTGGCTGCCGGACGTGCGGCGCGAAGACATGCCGGATTTCTGTTATGGTCCCGGGACGCTGTCGCGGTTTTGCAGCGATACGGGAGCCGACATTCCCCTTAACGATCCGCGCGCGGCGTCAAAGGTCATCGCCGAGCGCTACCCGGCAGCATGGCGCGACTGGAAGTGCGGCGTGACGACCGGTGCGGTCACGCGCATCAAGGCGGCGGCCGCCGCGATCAAGCCGGATGTCGAGATCGCCATCAATACCCTGCCGTTCTTCACCGACGACTTCGACAATGCGGTCGAGGAGGTGTTCGGACAGAGCGTTCCCGGCCTTGCCGGCGTGGCGGAGGTGTTCGAGGTGATGACCTATCACCAGATCCTCGGGCGCGATGCGGAATGGCCCGGCCGGATCGGCGCGGACGTCAAACGGCGCAGCGGCGGCAGGACGACGGTCTGCACGATCCAGGGCAGCGCCCTTTATCTCGAGGGCATGCATGCCGGCCGCGGCCGATCCGAGACGATCAGCACCGAGGAATTCATCCACATGGTCGATGCCGTCGAGGCGAGCGATGCGGACGGGGTGTGCGTCTTCACCTTCACCGACTTCCTCAACATGCGCGACACGGCCGACGGGCGCCGGCGCATCGACCGCCTGAGGGCGTTCCGCAAATGAGTCGATCCCCGGTGCTCATCGGGCTCGATGTCGGTGGCACCAATCTGAAGGGCGTGCGGGTCGCTCCGAGCGGCGTGGTCGAGGATCATCTCACCATCCCTGCCGGCGGGCGGATACCGCGCGACAAATTGTTCGATGTCGTCGCAACGGCGGTCGACACGCTTTCGGCCGGCCAGACGCCGGTCGGTGTCGGCCTGGCATTCGGCGGAACGGTGCAGACGGACGGCACGATGCGCGCCGACAGCACCAATCTTGCCAATCTGGTCGACCTGCCGTTGGCCGACGCCTTTGCCGACCTTCTCGGCGTGCCCTGCCGTGCCGATCACGACGGCCGCGCGGCCATGCGCGGCGAGGCCTGGACGGGCGCGGCGCGCGGGCGGCGCAACGCCATGATCGTCACCTTTGGCACCGGCATCGGCGCCGGACTGCTTCTCGATGGGCGTATCTATCGCGGCAGGCACCTTGCGTGCGGCGAGCTCGGACTGTGGCGGATGACGCCGCCGCCGGCGACCGGCGCGTGGCGGACGCTGGAGGATGTCGCGGCGCCCGGACGGCTTGCGGCACAAGGCGGTGCTGCGTTCTCGGACCGTTTCGAGCGGTGGCAACGCGGCGACGCGGAGACCGGCATGGACGCGGTTTTCGAACAGGTCGGCCGGGCGATCGCCAACGTCCATCTGCTGCTCGATCTGGAAATGGTGGTGCTGTTCGGCGCCGTCGTCGGGCTCGGCGAGCCCTTCCGGCGGGCGGTCGAGGAAGGGTTTGACGCGGCCTGTCCGGCAAGCTTTCGAGGCGGCGTCCGGATCGCCTTCGGCGACCTCGGGCCGTTGGCCGGGGCGATCGGCGCGGCGGCCTTGTTGCGTGAGGAGGTGCCGGCATGAAACTCATCGACGCGGCCGACTACGCAGAACTCAGCCGGGCGGCCGCCGGGATCGTCGTCGAGCAGGTGCGGAAACGGCCGGACTCGCTGCTGGTGCTGCCGACCGGAAACACGCCCGTCGGGATGTTCCGCGACCTGGTGGCGGCCGCGCATAACGGCGATGTGGATTTCTCCAGGGCGCGGTTCGCGATGCTGGACGAATATGCCGGCATCGGGCGGAACGATGAGCGACGGCTCTATCACTGGATTCGCAAGGAGCTGTTCGATCCGCTCGGCGTGCGGCCGGGGGCGGTGATCGCATTCGACCCGGAAGCGGATCCGGAGTGCGAAGCCCGTTTCGTCGAGCAACGCATCGCCCGGCAGGGCGGCATCGACCTCGCCGTCCTCGGTCTCGGGCCGAACGGCCACATCGCCATGAACGAGCCGGGCAGCGATGCCGACAGCCGCACGCGGCTGGTCACGCTCACGCCCGCGACCATCCGGTCCAACGCCGCCTATTGGGGGAGCGAGGCAAAGGTGCCGAGAAAGGGACTGACGCTCGGCCTCGGCACGCTCGCAGAGGCCCGCGCGCTCGTGCTCCTCGTTGCCGGCGGCGGCAAGGCCGCCATCCTGGAGCGCGTCCTGAATGCCGCGCCGTCGGACGCAATTCCGGCAGCGATCCTCGGCGCGCACCCGGCTTTCACCGTGGTCGCCGACCGCGCGGCACTGGGGCTTCACGCGTAGGGCTCCCGTGCGTCGCGCCTGCTGCGGGCGTGCCGATTATTCCGTGCGGTTGGCGGCCTTGAAGTGCCGCGCCCGAATTTTCGCGATCATGCGCTGCTTGAGAACGGCGAAGAGTTTCGGCGGCAGGAAGCCGTAGGCGAATTCCGGTGGCGCGCTGCCGGGCAGGGGGCGCAGGTCGGGCCCCGGCCAAATGAACCGGTTGGCCTCGCTGAAGACGATCCAGGAGCGCTCGTCGTCGAGGCCGAGATGGGCTTTCACCCGTGGGGGAAGCTCGGTCGCACCGGTCTTGTCCCTCGGTTCGGCATGCGTGATCGGGATGACAACGACGAGAATATCCTCGTCGCGCTGTTCGCTGGTCAGGACGACCGCGCAGGGTCGGTCCTTGGTGCCTTCCTCGCGTCCGGCCCGTTGTTCCTGCCACCAGAGATAGGAATAGCGGATGACGAGGCCCGGCTCCGGACGCGGAAGGCTCACGGCTTCCAGTCGTCCAGCATGTCGTCGAGGTGGGCGTGCTCCGCCGGGACCTCGGCCTTTTCCAATGCTTCCAAAAACCCTTCGTCCATGTCCTGAAGGCGGAGGACCTCGCGGTCGCGGCGTTTCAGGCGCTGGTATTCCTCGCTCGAAAGGAGAACGAGGCTCTCGCGGCCATGATTGACGATCGTGACCGGTTCCCGTCGGGCGATGTCACGATAGCGGCCGAATTTGCGGATCAATTCGGTGGAAGACACGGAGGGCATATGGATCGGTCCTGTTTCCGTCATCCTTCCAATATATGCGGCGAAAAGCAGAAATTCCAGCTTTTCCATAATTTACGTATTTTCTGTATTTCTTGAGAGCGCTTCGATTTACCCGCTGCAAGGTCGCCGACGGCATCATGCTCGGGCGGCAGCGCTGTCGGCCCATCTGTGTCTGGTCGTTGTCTGCCTGGGTCTTGCTCAAATCGAGCGTTTGGCGATCGGCAGCATTGCGACGAGGCCTTTCCGTTCGTGGACATGCAGATGGCGAACGTTCTTGATCCCCTTCTGTAAGCGCCACCGTTCGGTCGCTCTTTCCTCTCAAGGGCCGTGGTGGCCCCGGCAGAGATTTGATGAGACGCCAGGCTCCGTTTCTTGTCGTATCCGACCGGATCGGGTGTAACAAAGTTCGAAGCGGGTTTTGCGGGGCGGTCGCGGGGAGCGCGGATGAAAAACCATGAGTTCGAGGCGTTCTATCAGGTGATGCTGACGGGCAGCATTACCGAGGCGGCGCGCAATATGGGGCGGACCCAGCCGGCGGTCAGCATGACGATCAAGACGCTGGAAGGGCAGCTGGGGTTTTCCCTGTTCGAGCGCACGGCAACGGGCCTGAAGCCGCGGGTCGAGGCAAAGGTCATGTTCGAGCGGCTGCGGCCGGTGATGGAGCAACTGCACGACATCGAGCGCAGCCTGGTGCAACTGGCACCCGGCGTCATGCCGCAGATGTCGATCATCGCCGCCAACAATGTGGGGACCTATCTCGTCCCCTCGCGCATCGCCCCGCTCGCAGCAGAAGGGCAGTCGATACGGGTGATGAACGGATCGGCCTCGCGCATCCTGTCGGCGATGGAAGCCCAGCAGCATGACATCGCCATCATGGACGAGGGCCTCGGCTCGACCCCGCCGGACTCGCCGCTGTATGAATCTGAGCGCTTCGAAGTGCCGATGTATGCGCTCTTTCCCAGGGGGCTGATCGAGACCTCGCGCGACACCGTCGGCCCCGAGGACCTCAGACCGCACCGGATCTGCGCCATCTATTACGAGCACAAGCTCGGCCCGCGGCTGAGCGAGCTCTACGGCCGCCCGCAGATGGAGTTCCAGAATTTCTATCCGATGGCCTGTTACGCGCTCCACTCCGGCAGCGTCGCGCTCGTCGACTACATCACCTGCACCACCGTCTCAGCCCTCAACGCCGGCAATCCGGAGGTCGACTGGCGGCGGCTGGACGTCGACCAGCCTTCGGTCTATCACCTGCTGCGGCCGCGCTTCCGTCCGCGCTCGGAGCGCATCGACCATTGCCATGCGGTGCTGAGGGCGGCGATGCTGGAGCACAGCCAGATGGCGCCCGGCGAGCGCTGATCCGGGCGGAACGCCCTTGCCGGCCGTTCGCGCGCGTGGCCCTTCCGCCCGCGCGGCTGCAAATCAGCCTACCCCATAAGAATCGCTTATGCGGATATCAGCGCTTTCGTTTTGCATTTATATTGAGCAGTCCCAATGATTGGTCAATCGAGCTTCCGGCCCGGGAAACCGGTCGGCAACCATCCACTGTGAGGAACTTCGCAAATGAAACATTTCTTCGCCCGCGCTGTCGGGGCGGCCATGCTGGCGGCGATGACCATGGGAACCTCTGCGCTCGCGCAGGAAACGACCTTCTTCCGCATTGGAACCGGCGGGGCCGGCGGCACCTACTATCCGCTCGGCGCGCTGATCGCCAACGCGATCTCCAATCCTCCGGGCTCGCGGCCCTGCGAGGAAGGCGGCAGCTGCGGCGTGCCGGGTCTGGTCGCCATCGCCCAGTCCACCAACGCCTCCGTCCACAACAACTCCGCGGTCGAATCCGGCGGCCTGGAAGCCGGCCTGACGGGCTCCTCGGCGCTCTACGACCAGTACAACGGCGTCGGCGACTTCAAGGGCAACGAGACCAAGGACCTCAGGGTCGTCGCCAATCTCTTTCCGGAAGAAGCGCAGATCGTCCTGCCGCTCAATTCCGACATTTCGGACATCAACGACCTGCGCGGCAAGAGCGTGAGCATCGGCGAGGCCGGATCGGGCCTCCAGATGACCGCGCTGCAGATCCTCAATTCCTTCGGCATTACCCGCGACGACTTCACGCCGGTCGAGCTCAACAACGCCCAGGCGGCCGAACGGCTGGCCGACGGCCAGATCGACGCCTATTTCGCCATGGCCGGCGCGCCGACCGCTGCGATCGTCCAGTTGGCCGCAACCTCCGGCATGAAGCTGATGAGCTTCACCGATGAGGAACTGGCGCAGATCGAAAAGGAATTTCCGTACTACGCGCGCACGACCATCAAGCCGAACACCTATGAGGGTCAGGACTATCCGGTCACGACCTTCGGCGTCAGCACCATCCTGGTCGTCAACGCCAACGAGCCGGAAGAGCTGATCTACAACATCACCAAGGCGCTGTGGAACGAGAACTCCCGCAAGCTGTTCGATGCCGGCCATCCGAAGGCCGCGACCATGCGGCTGGAAACGGCGCTCAACGGCGTCGACAATCTCGGCGTGCCGCTGCATCCGGGTGCCAAGCGCGCCTATGACGAACTCCTGGCGAAGTAAGCCGGGCGTTCAAGGGAACCCTCCCTCAACAGGTCCGCGCCGCGCCGGGAGCGGCAATCCCCGGCGCGGCGTCACCTTGGCGGGTATAGACATGGCCCAGAGCGATCCTTCCATACCCGTCCAAACCGTGGATGCAGAAGACTTCGCAGAGATCCGGCGTCCGAACCCGCGCGTGCGCAATGTGCTCTGGGTCCTGGCGCTGGTCTTCGCGGTCTATCACATCGCCGGGGCAGGCTTCGGCGTTCCGGTCCAGCGGCTCCACATCGCCCTGCACCTTTCCGGCATCGTGGTCTTTGCGTTTGCCTACTATCCGCTGATCCGCCCGGCGCGGCCGGGCGAGGGGCCGAACCATATTCCCGTCTATGACATCGTCCTGATGGGGCTGGCGATTGCCGCGCTCCTCTATCTGCCGATGTTCTGGCGCGGCGGCACCATCGGCTTCGGTGCGCTTTCCTACCAGATCTCGCCGCAGACGCTCAGGCAGGGCAATCCGAACGCCTTCGACCTCTTCTTCGGCACCGTCCTCATCGCCATCACCATCGAGATGTCGCGGCGGGCGCTCGGCTGGGCGCTGCCGATCATTTCGTTCTGTGCCATCGGCTATGCCCTGTTCGGCCCCAGTATTCCGGTCGACATCCTCAAGCATCCGGGCGTCGACTGGCGCCAGTTCGTCAACAACATCTATTTCCCCTCCGAGGGCATCTTCGGGCTTCCGGTCTGGGTCGTCTCAACGATCGTCATCCAGTTCGTCATCTTCGGCGTGATCGCCCAGCGCACCGGCCTCGGCGAGTTCTTCATCGATACCGCGCACGCCATTGCCGGCCGGCAGATCGGCGGCCCGGCCAAGGTGAGCGTGATTTCCTCGGCGCTGTTCGGCTCGATCTCCGGCTCGGCAATCGCCAACACGGTCTCGACCGGCTCGCTGACCATCCCGAACATGAAGCGTCTCGGCTATCCGGGCATGTTCGCCGCGGCCGTGGAAGCTGCCGCCAGTGCCGGCGGCCAGATCACGCCGCCGCTGATGGGGGCCGCCGCCTTCATCATGGCCGAGTTCCTGGAAGTGCCGTACACGACCATCGTCATTGCGGCGATCGTACCTTCCTTGATGCACTATACGGGTGTCTATGCGCAGGTGCATTTCACGGCGCTGCGGCTCGGCCTTGCGCCTGATGCGACGAGCCGGCTGTCCGACGTCATCGGGGTCTGGCGCCGGGGCTGGCGGCACATCTTCCCGCTCGCCGCCCTCCTGATCATCCTCTTTTCCGGCTACACGCCCTACATGTCGGCCTTCGTCGGCATCTCGGTCGCCGCGCTCTTCGGGTTCACGTCCTGGCGCCGGCCGCTCACGCTTCTGCTCAATGCCGGGTTCATCGCCTTCGTCGTTGCCAAGGGCCTCGATGGCTCCTTCGGGGTGCCGGTGACCGTGTTCCTCGTGGCGGCCTCGATCATCGCCGCCTGGCGCAGCGACGAGCCGCAGCCGATCGGCCAGCTGGCCGACGCGCTCGCCGTCGGGGCGAAATATTCGGTCGTCGTCGGTGTCGCCGCGGCCGTCGTCGGGATTACGGTGGGCGTCATCAACACCACCGGCGTCGGCTTCCGGGTCGGCTTCATGGTCACCAACGGCGCGGCGCAACTGGCCGAATCCCTGCACGTGCTGCTGCCGCTGGCGATCCCCGACATCCAGATGTTCCTGTCGCTGGTCCTGATCGCCATCGTCTGCATCATGATGGGTGCCGGACTGCCGACGACAGCGCTCTACATCCTGCTGGCGACCGTCGCCCAGCCGACGCTGTCCCAGCTCGGCGTTCCGCCGATCGCCTCGCACATGTTCGTTTTCTACTACGGCATCATCGCCGAGCTGACGCCTCCGGTGTGCACCACGGCGTTTGCGGCTGCTGCCATCGCACAGTCGCCGCCGTTCCGGACCGGCGTCGAGGCCTTCAAGCTCGGCATCGGCAAGATCGTCGTGCCGATGGTGTTCTGCTACGCGCCGTCGCTGCTGCTGGTGACCGACGGCTTCACCTGGCGCAGCCTCATCCAGGACGGCGGCACGTGTGCCATCGGCGTCATCATCATGTCGGCGGGCCTGTCGCGCTACCTGTTCGGGACGCTGAAGACCTGGCAGTCCGCGATCGTCTTCCTCATCGGCCTCACGATCACCGTCCCCGGAACCACTTCCGACGTCGTTGGCCTGGCGCTGTTCCTCCCGATCGCCGGCTATTTCTACATCCAGAAAAACAGAAGGGTAAATTCGACGTGCGTGTCGTGAACATGAAAGTCTATTGCATCACCAGGGGTGAGCTTCATCCGGTCCTGGTCGAACTGGTCACCGACGAGGGCATCAGCGGCTGGGGCGAGGCGGCCGTCGCCTATGGCATCGGCGCCAAGGCCGCTGCCGGCATGCTCGCCGACTTCGCGCCCAAGGTCATCGGCGCCGATCCGTCGTTCCCCCGCAACGTCTACCACGAGATCTACGACCACTCGTTCTGGACCAAGGGCGGCGGGGCGATCGTCTTTGCCGCCCTCAGCGCCATCGACCAGGCGCTCTGGGACATCAAGGCAAAGGCCCTCGGCGTTCCCGTCTGGGAGCTGTTCGGCGGCGCCTTTCACGACAACATCCCCGTCTACGCCAATGGCTGGAACTACCGCCATGACGACGTCGTGGAATGGGCGCGCGCGGCCGAGCGTCCCTTGAAAGAGGGATACAAGATCCTGAAGACCTATCCGCTGGCCAACCGCCAGCCGAGCGGCACGCTGCGCCATGTGACGCGCCGGGCGCTCTCCATGGAGGCGTTCGACGTCGCCATCCAGCGCGTGCGGACGCTGAAGGACGTCGTCGGCGACGATGCGGAGATCCTGCTCGACCTCAGCGGCGGCATGAACAACGACCAGTTGATCCGCTTCATGTCCGTTTGCGAGGAGCTCGGCGTTTCCTGGGTCGAGGAGCCGCTCGACCCGTACAATTTCGGCGGCCTCAAAGACTTGAAGGGGCGCTGGAGCGTACCGATCGCGGCCGGCGAGCGGATCTACACCCGTGCCGGGTTCCGGAACCTCTTGGAGACCGGCGGCGTCGACATCGTCATGCCGGATGTCGGCAATTGCGGCGGCATCTTCGAGCTGGTGCAGATCGCGGCGATGGCCGAGGCCTACAACGCCCGCGTCTCGCCGCACAACTGCGCCTCGTCCCTGTGCACGGCGGTTTCCATGCAGGCCTGGCTGGCGACCGCGGCGCCGATGCCTCTGGAAACCTACCCCTATTTCCCGGAGGTCAACGAGTACGTCCAGGTGCTGAAGAATCCGCCGGAGGACCGCATCCGCAACGGCGCGATCGAGGTGCCGACGGAGCCCGGCCTCGGTGTCGAGGTCGATACGGATCGCATCAAGCCGTTCCTCGCCTACGACATCGCCGCGTGATGCGAACCGGCTCGGGGCCTTTCGCGGTCCCCGAGCCCGCGATGCCGGCAGGAGCCCCGCCTGCCGCATAACCGGGGAGGCCGTGCGCGGCCTCCCCTTTTGTCTTCCGTTCCCGAATGCGCCTGCCCGACGCTGTCTGCCCGATGCGGTTGGCCGTCGAGCCAGTCGGCCGCGACATATTGGCAGCGCGCGGCGGCCTGTCCCTTTCGCGCTCGACAACCGGAAGAAAGTGCTGCCCGGCATGTCGCGGGCGCCTGCGCCCGTCGATGTGCGCCGCTTTTCCGCGCGGAACGGGACGCCGGCCCGATTCCGGCGGGTGCGGGCGCAACTTCCTGCCCGGATTCCGGTACGAACCGGCCTTTCCAGAGGCGAAAACGTTTTGCTGTTGACGCGATAAGGGCACCCCTCTACTGTCGACGTAATCGTTTACGTCGCCAATGACGGACAAATTCACGGACCCTCCGCTCAGCATGCGGAAACCCACGGGAGGGGGTAACATGGACCGTTCAGTACGCTGGGGTGTGCTCGGATTCGCCGGTATCGCGAAGATGGCGCTGATACCGGCCATTCAATCCGCAAAGAACGCATCGCTCGTCGCCGTGGCCTCGCGCCGCCCCAACGAGGTGAAGCCGGAAGATCTCGGTCTTCCGGGCATCCGCGTGCTCGATTACGAGGCGCTGATCGCCGATCCCGATATTGATGCGGTCTACATTCCGCTGCCGAACAGCCTGCACGCCGAATGGGCCGGCAAGGCGCTCGACGCCGGCAAGGCGGTGCTCTGCGAGAAGCCGCTGGCGATGAACGCCGACGAGGCGATCCAGCTCCTGGAACAGTCCAAGAAGGTCGGGCGACCGATGATGGAAGGGTTCATGTACCGCTTCCATCCCCAGCATGCCCGGGTCAAGCAGCTCATTGCCGAGGACGCCATCGGCGACATCCAGGAAGTCCGCGCGCATCTGTGCGTCGACATGATGAGCCCGCCGGATGCCTCCAACGTCCGCTTCATTCCGGAGCTCGGCGGCGGCGCCCTCCTCGACATGGGCTGCTACGTCGTCAGCGTCTGCCGGATGGTGTTCGGCGAGGAGCCGTTGACCGCGACCGTGCGCTGGCACGTGGATCCGCGCTTCGGCGTCGACACCAACCTCGCCGCGATCCTGGAGTTCGCGGAGGGCCGCAAGGGCATCGTCAGTTGCTCGTTCTCCGGCAACTCCCAGGGTTCCTATACGGTCGTCGGCAGCAAGGGCTCGATCGAGGTGCCGCGCGGCATCATTCCGGGCCTGGACACCCGGGTGCCGGAAACCCTCGTCATCCTGTGCGACGGCGACGGCGCGCGCAAGGAGGAGACCATTGCGGCGGTCGACCAGTACAGCCTGATGGTGGAGGCTTTCTCCGAGGCGATCCTGGACGGCAAGCCGGCGCCGCTGCCGCTGGAGGACTCCGTCGCCAACATGCGCGTCCTCGACGCCATGGCGCGGTCGGCCCACTCCGGAACGAGTGCGGACGTCTCCTGACGCATCTTGGCATCGCTCAATCACGAACAGGCGCGGCTTTCGGTTGTCAGGTGATTGAAACGATTACGTAGGGCCTTTCGGCCGCTACGAGAGGTAACGGGCACCGGTCGACATGTCAGATCCGGCAACACGTTTCCCCCTCTTGTTCAGTCCGTTCCGCTTAGGGGCGGTCGAGATACGAAATCGTTTCGTGTTCCAGCCCCATTTCACCGCGCTTGGAACCCTGGAGGGCATGCCGTCGCCGGCGCTCACCGCGTATCACCGCGAGCGGGCCCGTGGGGGAGTGGGACTGATCGTCATGGAAAGCCAGGCGATCCACCCCACGGGCAAGATGTCGGACCGGTTCCTCAATGCCTGGGATCCCGCCGTCATCCCCGGCCTTGCCGAGATCGCGGAGGCCGTGCACGGCCACGGCGCCAAGATCTTTAGCCAGCTCACCCATGGCGGTCATACGTCGCTCATGCGCCCGCCCCACATCATGTGGGCGCCGACGCAGATGCCGGAGCCGTCGAGCCACTTCAACACCAAGGCGGTGGACGAGGACGACATTGCCGCCGTGATCGCCGGCTTCGCGGCGGCGGCGCGCAACGTCATGGCGGCCGGCCACGACGGCATCGAGATCAAGATCGCCCATGACGGCCTCCTGCGCTCCTTCGCGTCCCCCTACTTCAACCGCCGCACCGACCGCTGGGGCGGCAGCTTCGAGAACCGCATGCGGCTTTCGATTGCGGTCATGGAGGCGATCAAGGCCGCGACCGGCCCGTCGGTGCCGCTCGGCGTGCGCATCTGCCTCGATGAGTTCACGCCGTTCGGCTACGACCTGGAATACGGCCTCCGGATGGTCGCCGCGCTGGAGGCGACCGGGCTCGTCGACTATTTCAACGCCGATGCCGGATCGTTTTCCAGCTATTGGATGGAAATCCCGCCGGCTGCCGTCGCCTCGGAAGAATTCGACCGGTTGAACGTTGCCCTGAAGCAGGCGACGAAGCTGCCGGTGGTCGCGTTCGGGCGCATCACGCCGCCCTCGCGCGGCGAGGCGATGATCCGCGACGGCCATGCCGACATGATCGGGCTGGCGCGGCAACTGGTGGCCGACCCGGAGACGGTCGAAAAGCTCAGGACCGGGCGCGGCCATCTGATCCGCATCTGCATTGCCTGCAACGATGCCTGCATCCACCAGGTCGGTCAGGAAAAGGGCATCCGCTGCATCCAGAACCCGAGCGCCGGGCGCGAGGCAACGCTCAACGATCGCGACCTCGCTCCCGCCTCCGAGAAGCACCGGATCGCCGTCGTCGGCGGTGGACCAGCCGGCATGAAGGTGGCCGAGATCGCCGCGCGGCGCGGGCATGAGGTGGTGCTCCTGGAACGGGACGGCACGCTGGGCGGCCTTGTCCGGCTCGCGATGAAGCAGCCGGAGCACGAGGATATCGGCGAGGTGACGAGCCATCTGGAAGCCGTGCTCGGCGATCTCGGTGTCGATGTCCGGCGGCGCTTCGAGGCAACGCCGGAGGCCCTGGCCGACCTCGGCTGCGACACCATCGTCGTCGCCACCGGCTCGGAGACCAATCTTCCGGGACGCAACGGAGCGCCGTACGCGGCGGAGGTCGCGGGACGGCAGGTCCTGCCGGACACGCCGGGTCTGGATCTCGGCCATGTCGTCTCCGTCGACCGCGTGCTGTCCGGCGACGTCGCGCTTTCCGGCCATGTGGTGGTCATCGACGGCAACGGGCATTGGGAGGCTGCCGGCACGGCCGAGTTCCTCGCCGACAATGGCTGCCGGGTAACCGTGGTGGCGTCCTATGAGGTCGTCGGGTCCGAGCTTGAGGACGGGACGCGCACGCTGTTCTTCCGCCGGGCGGCCATCAAGGGCCTTTCCCTCGTCACCTCGACGGTCGTTACCGCCATCGAACCCGGCCGGGTCCGCACCGCGCAGGTGTTTTCCTCCGAGGATGCGATCGGCTGGGGCCAGTACCTGCTCATTCCCGGAAACGAGGGCACCATCGAAGAGGTCGACTGGGTCGTGCCGGTGATCGGCCGAAGATCGCGGGACGATCTCTATGTCGCACTGAAAAAACACCAGGCGTTCAAGTCCGTCCGCATTGAACGGGTCGGCGACTGCGTCGCGCCACGGCTGATCCAGAGCAACATCCTGGAGGCCTATCAGCTGGCCGAAACGCTCTAGGGCGCCGCATGGGAGGACAACGAAAATGAAACTGTCGTTCAATACCTGGGTCTATTCCAGCTTTCCGGTCTGGGTGCCGTCCTATCCGCTCGACGAGACGATCCGGCGGCTCGCCAGGATCGGCTATGACGGCATTGAGATCGGCGCCGCTGCGCCGCATGCCTATCCCGACTATATCGACGCCGACCGGCGCCGGGAGATCAAGGCGGTGCTCGACGACAACGGCATCGCCTGCTCCAGCATGCTGCCGGCGCCCGGTGGCGGACCCGGCTTCAACGTCTCCTCGCCGCTGGAAGCGGAACGCGCCAACGCCATCGACCAGTATGTGAAGGTGGCGAGGCTCTGCGCCGATCTCGGCGGCAAGACCCTTCTTTACGTCGCCGGCTGGCAGGTCTTCGGCACGACCACGGACGAGGCCTGGGATTGGAGCCGCGAGGCGCTGACGACGATCGCGGCAAGGGCAGCGGACATGGGCGTGACGGTCGCCATCGAGCCGACGTCCATGGACAGCAATCTGGTGGAATCCTGCGACGACGCGATCCGCATGATGCGCGAGGTCGGGGCGGCGAACGTCAAGCTGATGTTCGACACCATCCATGTGCTCTACCGCAGCGAGGTGCCGACCGACTACGCCTACAGGATGGGCGCGGACCTGCACCACATCCACCTGTCGGACGTCAACCGGAACGCGCCGAGCGCATCCGGCAAGGTCGACTACGAGGCGCTGGTCGCTGCGCTGAAGGACATCGACTTCAAGGGCTACGTCACCATGGAGATCGGCTTCAACAGGCGGGACGTGGATCCCGACTACGTGGCGCGTAGCGCCTACGAATATCTGAAGCCCCTCGTGGGGTGACGATGGAAAAGGGGGCGAAGAAGGAGCCGAACCGTTCGGCTCCGCAATAAATCCCGTCGCAACAAAAACCAGGCGGGGAACAACATTCAAAGGAGGTGCCAAGATGAGAAAATATCTAGCAGTTACAGCGTGCGTTCTGTTTGCATCGGCGATGGCGGCCCAGAGCCCGCTCGCCAAGGAACTCTCTGTCCCGGCCTATTCCACGGAAGACCTGAAGAGCACCGGGCCGAACGGCGAGCCGGCGGCATCCGCGATGTCGCTCGAACTGACCGCCGAGGACCGGCAGAAGCTGAAGGACGGCAAGTTCAAGGTGGCCTTTGCCTTCCACATGCTCTCCAACGAAATGACCACGACCGAACTGGCCGCGATCAAGGATACCTTCAATGAATTGGGGGTCGAGCTGGTCGGCGTCACCGACGCGCAGATGAAGGTCGAAACCCAGGTCAGCAACATCGAAAGCCTGATGGCGCTGCAGCCCGACCTGCTGCTCAGCACGCCGATCGATCCGATCTCCACGGCCGCGAGCTACCGTGCCGCGGCGGAACAGGGCGCCAAGCTCGTCTTCGTCGAAAACATCGCCCATGGCATGGTCGCCGGCAAGGACTATGTGAGCTGCATCGCGGCCGACAACTACGGCAACGGCGTTGCCGCCGCCGACATCATGGCCGAGGCCATCGGCGGTGAAGGCGAGGTCGGCGTCGTCTTCTTCGACGCCAACTTCTGGGTGACCGACCAGCGGGCCGAAGGCTTCAAGGACCGGATCGCCGAGAAATATCCGAACATCAAGGTGGTCGCCGAGGGCGGCTTCACCGACCAGAACAGGGTCACCGAAGTCGTCGACGGCATCCTGGTCAACCATCCGCAGATCGACGGCATCTTTGCGGTCTGGGATATCCCGGCCGAAGGCACCATCGCGGCGGCCAAGTCGGCCGGGCGCGGCGATCTCATCGTCACCACGATCGACCTCGGCGCCAATGCGGCCCGCATCATCGCCGAAGACGGGATGATCAAGGGTCTCGGCGCGCAGCGTCCCTATGACCAGGGCGTCGCCATCGCCACGACGGCGGCCTATGCGCTGATCGACAAGAAGGCGCCCGAGTTCGTCGCCGTGCCGCCGCTGCCGGTGGTCCGGGCCAATCTCCTCAAGGCCTGGGAAGAGGCCTATCACGAGCCGGCACCGGACAATATCGCCGAGCTGATGAAATAGCCTTCGCGAGAAGGCAAGTCGCAAACCGGATGCGCGGGCCTTTTCACCGCCCGCGCATCCGGACCGGACGGCCAACAGATTTCAGGCGGTGGTATCGGTGACACATCAAACGCTAGAGCTTGAGGGCATGAGCAAGGCGTTCGGCGGCGTCAAGGCGCTGGACGACGTGGATTTCGACCTCGTCGAAGGCGAGGTCCATGCCCTGGTCGGCGGCAACGGCGCCGGAAAATCGACCCTCATGAAGATCCTGACCGGCGTCTACCAGGCCGACGCCGGGACCATCAAGGTGGCCGGCAAGGTGGGCAAGATCCGCAATCCGACCGATGCCATGAGGAACGGCATCCGCATGGTCTATCAGGAACTCAGCCTCATTCCTTACCTGACGGTGGCGGAAAACATCTTCCTCAACTACGAGCCCATGCGCCGGGGAACGATCGACAAGGCGCTGATCGTCTCCAAGACCGAAGAGCTGCTGAAGGAGCTCGGGATCGACCTGGAGCCGCACCAGAAGATCGTCGACCTCAGCGTCGGATATTGCCAGCTCGTGGAGATTGCCAAGGCGCTGTCGGCCCAGGCCTCGATCCTGGTGTTCGACGAGCCGACGGCCTCGCTCACCTCCAGCGAGGTGGACAAGCTCTTCGAGCTGATCCGCCTGCTGAAATCACGCGGCGTGTCGATCGTCTACATTTCCCACCGCATGAAGGAGATCTTCGAGATCTCCGACCGGATCACGGTCCTGAAAGACGGCCGCAAGGTGATGACGGCCCGAACCGAAGACCTCGACATCGGCGCCGTCATCGACGCCATGATCGGCAAGGCGGCGGAACGCAATTTCGAATGGACGCCGCGAGAGGTGCCCGTCGGCGACGAGGTCCGGCTGGAGGTCGAACACCTTTCCGGCAAAATTCTCTCAGACGTCAGCTTCTCGCTGAACGCGGGCGAGGTCCTCGGCATTGCCGGCCTGATCGGCAGCGGGCGCACCGAGCTCCTGGAAATCCTCTTCGGCCTCCGGCAGGCCGCGGGCGGACGGCTCAGGATCAAGGGCAAGGACGTCCGCATCGCCAGCATCCAGGATGCGATCGGGGAAAACATCGCCCTCGTGCCCGAAGACCGGCGCCGCAAGGGCCTCGCCCTCATCCACAGCGTCAAGGACAACATCCTGATCGCCAGCCTCAAGAAGGTGACGAGGAACGGGCTCCTTCAGAACAGGAAGGCGACCGAGATCGTCGAAGAAAGCGTTGCGGAGCATTCGATCAAGACCGGCTCCATCGATACGATCGTCGGGATGCTGTCCGGCGGCAACCAGCAGAAGGTGCTGCTGTCGAAATGGCTGAACACCCATCCCGACATCCTGCTCCTGAATGAGCCGACCGCCGGCGTCGACATCGCGTCGAAGGCGGAAATCATCAACTTCGTCAGACAACTGTCGTCGACCGGCACGAGCGCCATTCTCGTCTCCTCGGAGATCGCGGAACTCCTTGCCGTCTGCGACCGAATACTTGTGCTGAACGACGGCCGGGTGGTCCGAAGCCTGAAACGAGAGGCCATTCAGTCCGAGGAGGAAATCCAGCATGCCATACAAGGGTAATCACATGGAACGGCTGATCCGGGGCGCGTCCAAGATCAATATTCAGGAGAATATCGTCTATTTCGCCTTTGTCATCGTCGTCATATTTTTCGCCTTTACGCTGGGTGACCGGTTTCTGTCGGTCGTCAACATCCTGAACATTGCGCGCCAGACGGCGATCATCTCGATCATGGCGGTGGCGATGACCTTCGTGATCGCCAGCGGACAGATCGACCTGTCGGTCGGATCCATCGCAGCGCTCAGTTCCCTGGTGGTCGCGCTGTGTCTCAGGGAAACCGACAGCGTCATCCTCTCGGTCCTGGTCGGCCTTTTCGTCGGCGTCCTGATCGGCGGCACCAACGGCATCCTGGCGACCAAGGTCGGGGTGCCCGCCTTCCTTGTGACATTGGGCATGATGGGCATCGCCAAGGGACTGGCGATGTGGATCACCAACACGATGGCCGTCCCCATCATGGACAAGGACTACAACGTCATCTTCGGCCTCGGCACGGTGGCGGGCATCCCGATCCTCCTGATCTGGACGGCGGTGGTGCTGATCGCCGGCGTCTTCGTCATGCACCAGACTCCCTTCGGCAAGAAGATCCTGGCCGTCGGCGGCAACGAGACGGGCGCGCGCTACAGCGGCATCAACGTGGAACGCGTGAAGATGCTGGCGATGTGCCTGACGGGAGCGGCGGCAGCGTTCGCCGGCATCCTCTATGCCGGTCGCATGCAGGCCGGCCGCTTCACCTTCGGCGAGGGCGACGAACTCACCGTCATCGCCGCGGTCGTGCTCGGCGGCACCAATCTTTACGGCGGCACGGCGCGGGTCGTCGGGGCGGTCGTCGGCTCGCTACTGATCGGGGTGATCAACAACGGGCTGATCATCCTGGGGCTGAGCGTCAGCCAGCAGATCATCGTCCGCGGCATGATCGTCATTCTGGCGGCCGCACTCGGACTGAGCGCGCGCAAGCGCTGATTTCAACGGGGTTGCGCGGGCCGGTCGCGACACCTGCGGCGGGCCTCCGGGCGCAGCGAATTCAAAGGGAGCTGAAGATGGCCGATGTTGGATATATGACGAACGCTTGGGGCCTGTGCGCGGGATATCACGTCGGCGTGCCGTCGATTAAGGACCTGTTCTACATCTCGACGGGGTCCGACGAAGACGCGATGCGCGACATCTCCGGTGCCGGCTTCAAATGCATCGAGATGTTCGACGGCAACCTCTCCAAATACCGCGACGATCCGGACAAGTTCCGCGGCATGCTGGCCAAATACGGCCTCAAGCTGATCGGTGTCTATACGGCCGCGAACTTCATCTACGAGGAAATCCTGGAAGAGGAATTCTACAAGATGAATCTCGCCGTCGAGTTCGCCAAGATGTTCGGGGCGCCGTACATCAATGTGGGCGGCGGGGCGCTCCGGCATGACGGCATCCGGGACACCGATTTCGACCGGCTGGCGCGGGGGCTCGACCGGTTCGACAAGCTGGCGCGCGCCAACGGGCTGATCGCAAGCTTCCATCACCATCTGGACTCGCTGATCCAGACCGAGGAAGAGATCGCGCGGATCATGAAGCTGACCGGCATCAATCTGTGCATCGACACGGCGCACATCTATGCCGCCGGCGGCGATCCTGTCCGCGTTGCCAAGACCTATCTCGATCGCCTGTCCTATGTGCACGTCAAGGATTATGACGACGATTTCCAGATCCTCGGCAAGGGCGGTGTCGATTTCGATGCCTTCTTCGATGTGCTGGCGCCGCGCCTCGACGAGATCCAGGTGACGGTCGAGGCCAACGACCTGCCCGGCGACCTGCTCGGGCTCGCCAGGCACAATCTTTCCTATGTCGAGCAGCAATACGCCCGGATCGGCTGAGGGGGTGAGGGGACGGGCGGGCGAGGCGGCACATGCCGCCCGCGCCTGCCTGTTGAAAAGCCGGCCTTTCCGGCGCCCGGCGATATGCCTTTTGGCGCCCCATCGCCTATGCTTGGCGTTTCGGCGGGCCTGATGCTCCGCAAGCCTTGTGTCCGCCGCTTTTGAACCGCATCGATTTTCGGTGCGTGCCGGTTTCCGGTTCGAAGCTTTTTGAGAAGGTCTGCTTGTAGATGGCTACAATCCGCGATGTTGCGAAGGCCGCCGGCGTATCGGTTGCGACGGTGTCGCACGTTATCAACGGCTCGCGGTTCGTGGCCGAAGATACGCGCAAGCGCGTCCTGAAAGCGATCCGCGATCTCAACTACCGGCGAGACGGCATCGCCCGCAGCCTGCGCCGTAACAAGACCGGCACGATCGGCGTGATGATCTCCGACATCACCAACCCCTACTTCTCCGATCTGGTGCGGGGCATCGAGGACACGATCTACGCAAGGAACGACGGCCACTACTTCATCCTCTGCAACACCGATGAAGACCCTGAGAAGGAGCGGCTCTATCTCGACGTGCTGCAGGAAAAACGCGTCGAGGGCCTGATTGTGGCGCCGGCCGGCGGCAACGAGCAGGCATTCCGCGACACCATCGATTTCGGCGTGCCGATCGTCTTCGTCGACCGGGTGCTGGAGGGTGTGGAGGTCGATTCCGTCCGGGTCAACAACCGGGAGGCCGCCCACGCCATCGTCTCCCATGTGCTCTCCCTCGGCCGACGGCGCGTCGCGCTCGCCCATGCCAAGCTCGATGCCGACAGCATCGTCGACCGCGTGGAGGGCTACAAGGATGCGCTGCGGGAAGCGGGGATGACGTTCGATCCGGCCCATGTCCGCACCAGCCGGTCCAGCGTCGAGGACGCGCACCGCGAGGGCCTGTCGCTCCTGACGGCCTCGCCGCGGCCAGATGCGGTCTTTTGCACCAACAACTTCATGACCCTCGGCATGATGCAGGCGATTGCCGATCTGGGGCTTGCCTGCCCGGACGATGTCGCCGTCGTCGGCTTCGACGACTTTCCCTGGACGACCGCCTTCCACCCGCACCTGACGGTCGTCGCACAACCCAGCTACGAGATCGGCTGTGCGGCCGTGCGCCTGCTCTTCAACCGGATTGCCGGCGACCGCGCCAGCCCTCCGGTGCGCATGGTCATGGACGCCGAGCTGATCATCCGCGAGAGCTGCGGCGCAGCCGCGAAGGCTGGTGGCGAGGCGGCCTCCGAGACCGCCTGCCTCTAGCCGGATCGCGCCAGTCAGCGCGCATAGGTGACCTTGCCGCCGCAGAGCGTCATGGCGACGGCGAGGCCGTCGGCCTCCTCGGCCGGCGTCTTGTCGATATCGCCGGTCAGCAGCACGACGTCGGCGAGCATGCCCTGGCGCAGCATGCCCTTGTCCTGTTCGGCGAACTCCACCCAGGCACCGTCGCGGGTGAAGGCGGCAAGCGTATCGTCGAGGCTCTGGCGTTCGTCCGGCGCGCCGTCGAAGGCGGGCTTGCGGGTCAGCGCCGTCTTGATGCCCATCAGCGGGTCGAGCGGGGCCACCGGCCAGTCGCTGGCAAAGCAGAGCCGGGCGCCGGCCTCGCGCAGTTGCTGCCAGGCAAAGGCAAGGCCGAGGCGTTTGCGGCCGATCAGCGAGGCGGAGGGCTCGAACGGGAAATAGGCGCCCGGCGCGTGGGTCGGCTGCATGGAGGCGACGACGCCGAGCTCCTTGAACCGCGGCAGGTCGGCGGGATCGAGCGTCTCGATGTGCTCGATGCGGTGGCGGCTGTCGCGGGCGCCGTTGGCCTTCCTGGCTGCGGCGTAGCCGTCGAGGGTGCGGCGCACGGCAGCATCGCCGATCGCGTGGACGGCGATCTGGAGGCCGAGGCGGTCGGCCTCGATGCAGAAGGCCTCGAACTCTTCCGTCTCGAACAGCGGCGCGCCGCGCATGCCGGCCTTGCCGCCATAGTCGTCGAGCATATAGGCCGTGGTCGCCTCGATGACGCCGTCCATGAACATCTTGACGAAGCCGCATTTGAGGTGGGCGCTGGCATAGCGCTGGCGGTCGGCGACGGCCGTCTGGAAGTCGGACAGCGGATGGCCCGGCAGCATGCGGAGCGGCATGTAGGCCCGGCACGGCATTTTTCCATCGCGGTCGATCTCGCCGAGGATGTCGAGCTGGTGCGGATCGGCGTCCATGTTGTGGAACGAGGTGATGCCGAGCGAGGCGCAATAGGCGAGCCCGGCCTCGATGGTCACCCGGTCGCGGGCGCGCTCCTCGGCGCTCGGCTCCTTCGGCAGGGCGCGGCCGTTGGCGAGGCCGTTGCCGTCGCGTCCGCCATTGGCGGTCATGGCGAGGACCGGGCTGAAGGCCTCGAACTCGCGCAGCTCGCCGCCGGCAAGGCCGTCGTCGCCCATCACCACCTCGCAGCCGGCGGGCGTTTCGGCGCCCTCCAGCAGGCCGGCGGCCTTCAGCGCGGCGGTGTTCGCCCACATGGTGTGGTGGTCGCCGGCATAGAGCGCGAGCGGGCGGTCGGGCAGGATCCTGTCCAGCAGGTGGCGGGTCATCGCGACGCCGTCGCCGAGGGTCGCATAGTGGGCCTGTTCGGCGAGGATCAGGCCATCGCCGGGCTCGGTGGCGGCGCGCTCGCGGACGGCCCTGGCGACCGCCTCGGGGTCCGGCAGTCCGGCCAGCGACAGCCGGTCGAGCTGGGCGCCGCCGGGGAAGATATGCATGTGGCTTTCAATGAAGCCGGGCAGCACCGACGCCCCGCCCGCATCGACGATCCGGGTCCCTTCGCCGCGGCAGGCGGCGACGTCGTCGTGGGTGCCGACCGCGAGGATCCTGTCGCCGGAAATGGCTAAGGATTGGGCGCCGGGCCGGGCCGGGTCCATTGTCCGCACCGCACCGTTTTCAACAATAATATCTGCTTTCTGCACTGGGTTTTCCCGCTCAAAAAAGATGCAAGCCTGCCTTGCATACAGGCTTGTGAAGCAGGATTCCATTGAATAGAGTTTTCGCCGATTGGCGTTCCCGGACCGGTTCAAAGGGCTCCCGGCAGCGCCGCGTTGTGAGGGCGTATACAAAGTGACCGGCGATACGCGGGGGAACAACGTTGCGATCGATGTCCTCGGCGTAACGAAGGTATTTGGTGCAGCGGACAGCGGCTTTCGGGCCCTCGACAGGGTCTCGGCCAGCATCCGCCAGAACGAGTTCTTCACCCTTCTCGGCCCGTCGGGCTGCGGCAAGACGACCTTGCTGCGGCTGATCGCCGGGTTCGAGTTTCCGACCGAGGGACAGATCCTGCTCGACGGCGAGGATATCGCCGCGCTGCCGCCGTACCGGCGGCCGGTGAACACGGTGTTCCAGAGCTACGCGCTGTTCCCGCATCTGACGGTCGCCAAGAACATCAGCTTCGGGCTGGAGATGCTCGGCTGGCCGGCCGCAAAGATCGCTTCGACGGTCGAGCGCATGCTGGCGCTGGTCAAGATGGAGCCGATGGCCGACCGGCTGACCGACCAGATCTCCGGCGGCCAGCAGCAGCGCGTGGCCCTTGCCCGCGCCCTTGCGCCGAACCCCAGGGTGCTGCTGCTCGACGAGCCGCTGTCGGCGCTTGATTTCAAACTGCGCAAGGAAATGCAGATCGAATTGAAACGGCTGCAGGGCGAGACCGGCATCACCTTCGTGTTCGTCACCCACGACCAGGAAGAGGCGCTGACCATGTCCGACCGCATCGCCGTGATGTCGGCGGGGCGCATCCTGCAGGTCGGCAGCCCGCGCGAGATCTACGACCGGCCGACCGAGCGGTTCGTCGCCGACTTCATCGGCGAGACCAATTTCCTGGAAGGCGAGGCAAAGGTCGTCGGCGATCACCTGCTCGAGGTTCGGCTCGATGCCGGCGCCACTGTCAAGGCGACGGCCCCGGACGCTGCCCTCCATGCGGGCCGCACGACCGTCGCGGTCAGGCCGGAGCATGCCGACCTGGTGCCCGGCGACGGGCCGGCGGACCTTGCCGGCGTCCTGAAGAACATCGTCTATTTCGGCACCGACACGCATTTCCACATGACGCTCGACAACGGCGTTCCGTTCATCGTCCGCCAGCAGAACACGCCGGGCGAGGGATCGGGCTTTTCCATCGGCGAAAAGGTCGGCGTCAGGCTCCACGCCGACGCGGCCCAGGCCCTGAAGGACTGACCGATGCAGCCGCACGAGGTCGAACAGGCAGCGATCCGGCGGGGAACGATGCGGCGCTGGCTGCTGTCGGCGCCGGCGCTCGTCATCATCTTCCTGGCCTCGTTCGGGCCGCTCTTCGTCATGCTGGCCTTCTCGGTCCTGGAAAAGGGCGACTATGGGGGCGTCAAGCCGTGGACCTTCTCCTTCGACGGCTGGGCCAACGTTTTCTTCCAGCACGATATCTTCACCGGTGAGCTCGGATTTGCCGACGCCCATCTGTCGATCTTCTGGCGCTCGGTGCGGCTGTCCATCATCACCACCGCGCTGACGCTCGTGCTCGGCTTTCCGACGGCCTATTTCATCGCCACGCGGCCGCGCAAGACCCGGGAGATCTGGGTCTTCCTGGTGACCATCCCGTTCTGGACCAACCTTCTCATCCGCACCTTCGCCATGCAGGAGGTGATCCGCAACGAGGGCGTCATCAACACCGTCGCGATGCGGCTCGGCATGATCTCGGAGCCGATCCAGATCATGTACACCGACTGGGCGGTCCTCTTCGGCATGACCTATGTCTACCTGCCGCTGATGGTGCTGCCGCTCTATGCGAGCATGGAAAAGCTCGACTTCCGCCTCGTGGAGGCGGCCTATGACCTCTATGCGAACCGGTTCAAGGTGCTGAGGCGGATCATCCTGCCGCTGACCAAGCCCGGCATCATCGCCGGATCGATCCTCGTCTTCATTCCCTCGCTCGGCGCCTATGTGACGCCGCGGGTGCTGGGCGGCGGCAAGAACATGATGCTCGGCAACCTGATCGGCCTGCAGTTCGGCAAGGGCAACAACTGGCCGCTCGGCGCGGCGATCTCGATCACGCTGATGGTCGTCGTCATGGTCGCGCTCCTCATCTATGTGCGCGCCACCGCGCGGGCGGGAGGCGACGACCGTGGCAGGTAAGCGGCATTTCGACGTCCGGCGGCAGCCGGGATTCGCCTTCGTGGCGATGTTCAGCTTCTTCGCGCTCTACCTGCCGATGGCGCTGCTCGTGGTCTATGCCTTCAACGCGGGCGATTCCCTCGCCCTGTGGGAGGGTTTCTCGCTGCGCTGGTTCGTCTCCGCCTGGCAGAACGATACGGTCCAGGACGCGACGATCCGCTCGGTGATCATCGCCGTGTGCGCCGCCGTCCTTGCCACCAGCGCGGCGACCATGGCGGCGCTGGCAACGACCCGCACGCGCCCCTATCGCGGTCAGACCCTTACCTATGCGCTGATCAACCAGCCGCTGATGATCCCGGAGATCGTCACCGCCGTCGCGCTTTTGATCGTCTTTTCGCGGATCAAGGTGTGGACCGACTATTCGGGCCTCGGCTATCTGATCGCGGCCCACACGGCGTTCTGCGTGCCGTTTGCCTATCTGCCGATCCGGGCGCGACTGGAGAGCATGGACCTGTCGCTGGAAGTGGCGGCGGCCGACCTTTACGCGACGCCCTGGAAGGCGTTCCGCTACATCACCCTGCCGCTGCTGCGCCCCGGCATCATCGCCGGCTTCATGCTCGCCTTCGTCATCTCGCTCGACGACGTCGTCATTACCGAATTCGTCAAATCCGGCGGCCAGGACACGCTGCCGACCTACATGCTGGGTCAGCTCCGGCGGGTGGTGACGCCGGAAATCAACGCCATCGCCACCGTCTTCCTTGCTTTCTCCGTGGTCATCGTGACAGCCTTTTTCCTGATGACCCGGAAGAAAACCTGAGGCCATTCTCTGCCTCGACCCGAAAAAAGCCAGACAACAAGAACCGACACAACAACAACTCACATAACAAAAAGACAGGCAAAATGAGGATAACCGCCATGAAATCCCTGAAAACGGCATTCGCCGCCGCCGGCGCGCTGCTCGTGGCGAGCGCTGCCCACGCGGAAGGCGAACTCAACATCTTCAACTGGGGCGACTACACCAACCCCGAGCTGATCAAGAAGTTCGAAGCCGCCTACGACGTCAAGGTGACCATCACCGACTACGATTCCAACTCCACGGCGCTTGCCAAGGTGCGGGCCGGCGGCCACGGCTTCGACATCGTCGTGCCCTCGGCCAACTACGTGCCAATCTGGATCAAGGAGGGCCTCTTGCTGGAAGCCCGGCCGGACCAGATGGAGAACTTCAAGAATGTCGACGAGCGCTGGGTCAACGTGTCCTGGGATCCGGGCCGGCACTATACGGTGCCGTGGCAGTGGGGCCTGACCGGTATCGGCGTCAACACCTCGGTCTACAAGGGCGACATCAACACCTCGGCGATCTTCCTCGATCCGCCGGAGGAACTGGCCGGCAAGATCAACGTGGCGCCGGAACGCAACGACGTCATGTACGCCGCCATCAAATATATGGGCGGCGAGTGGTGCACCGACGACAAGGTGCTCCTGAAGAAGGTCTACGACAAGCTGGTCGAAGCCAAGACCAAATGGCTGGCGATGGACTACAGCGTGACCGAGAAGCTGCCGTCCGGCGACTACGCGGCCGTCTATTACTGGAACGGCGCCATCATGCGCTCGCGGCTGAAGAACCCGGACATCGCCTTCGGCTATCCGAAGGAAGGCTTCCCCTTCTTCATGGACTCCGTCGCGATCCTCAAGGACGCCAAGAACCCGGACAACGCCAAGCTCTTCATGAACTTCATCATGGACCCGGAGAATGCGGCGCTGATCTCCGACTTCGCCAAATATTCCAACGGCATCAAGGGCTCCGAGGAATTCATGGACGAGGCGCTGCGGACGGCGCCTGAGCTGAACGTGCCGGCCGAGTATGAGGCGTCCGGCGCCTTCATCGACACCTGCAGCCCGGAGGTCATCGAACTCTACACCCGCATCTGGACCGACATTTCCAAATAGGTGCGTGACGGGCGGGGCCGGTCGCGGCCCCGCCAATCCCCATGCAGGACATTCCCGATCTGGACGCCATCGACCTTGCGGCGGCGATCGCCCGTCGCGAGGTCTCCTGCGTCGATGTCATGGCCGCGGTCCTCGATCGCATCGCGGAGGTCAATCCTGCGCTGACGGCGATCGTCTCGCTGCGCGACCGCGACGTGCTGATCGCCGAGGCGCGGGACGCGGATGACACTTCCTCCGATCTGCCCCTTCGCGGCGTGCCGATCGCGATCAAGGACCTCGTCGAGACCGCCGGGATCCGTACCACGCACGGTTCGCCGATCTTTTCCGACCATGTGCCCGCGATCGACGACCTCCTTGCCGCCCGCCTCCGCGGCGCCGGGGCCATCGTCCTCGGCAAGACCAACACGCCGGAATTCGGCATCGGCTCCCAGAGCTACAATCCGGTCCACGGCACCACGCGCAATCCGTACGACGTGACCAAAACCGCCGGCGGGTCGAGCGGCGGCGCGGCCGCGGCGCTCGCCGCCCGGCTGGTGCCGCTTGCCGACGGCTCGGACATGATGGGCTCGCTGCGCAATCCGGCCGCCTTCTGCAACGTCTTCGGGTTCCGCCCGAGCTTCGGCCGCGTGCCGCCGACGCCGGAGGGCGACACCTTCCTCCACCAGCTCGCCACCGACGGGCCGATGGCCCGCAGCGTCCGCGACCTTGTCCGGTTGCTCGACGTCATCGCCGGACCGGACGGGCGGTTTCCCCATTCCCTTCCCGCCGAAGCGCCGTTCGCCGACAGGCTCGATGCGCCGGTCGCGGGCCAACGCATCGGCTGGATCGGTGACTGGAACGGGTATTTTCCGATGGAGCCCGGCATCCTGCCGCTGTGCGAGCGGGCCCTCACAACGTTCGCGGACCTCGGCTGCCGCGTCGAGCCGGTCATCCCGCCCTTCGATCCGGCGGCGCTGTGGCGATCCTGGACGGTCCTTCGGAGCTGGGCCATCGCCTCGGGCCTGCGTGTCCATTTCGACGACCCGTACCGCCGCGACCTCCTGAAGCCCGAGGCGCTGTGGGAGATCGAGGCCGGCCTGTCGCTGAGCGCGGTCGATATTCACGAGGCGAGCGTCATCCGGTCGGAATGGTTCGCCTCGCTTGCCCGCCTGTTTGAGCGCTTCGACGCCCTTGCGCTTCCCAGCACCCAGGTGTTTCCCTTCGATGCGGACATGCATTGGCCGACGTCGGTCGCCGGGCGGGTGATGGACACCTATCATCGCTGGATGGAGGTGGTCGTGCCGGTCTCGCTCGCCGGGCTTCCCGCGCTCGCGCTTCCGGCCGGCTTTGGTGACGCGGGCCTTCCGGCGGGCGTGCAGCTTTTCGGGCGGCGCGGCAACGATCTCGGCATCCTGCGGCTCGGCCACGCCTATGACGCGGCAACGCGCTGGCCGCACCGGCGGCCGGACAAATGACAGAAAACGGACAAACACGATGACGACGGCACATTCGGCAGGCGGCGGCTTTGAGCGCCGCGACATCGACCTCGGCAACTGGCGCACCGCGCCCTATTCGTCGTGGTCGTTCCAGAACGTCAGCGAAATGGTGCCCTCGGCGATCATCAAGGGCACCGGCAAGGCGGAACGGCCTCCGCTTCATCTCGGCGATGTCGCCAAGGTCATCTGGAAAGACGCGGCGGGCGACTTCCTCTCCGTGCCGGGCGTCCTGGAGGCCACCCACACCGATGCCTTCGTCGTCCTCCGCAAGGGGCGCATCGCCGGCGAATGGTACGGACCGACCTGCGATCCGGCAAAGCCGCACCTCATCTTCTCGGTCTCCAAATCCGTCACCGGCCTGATGGCCGGCATCCTGGAGGCAAGGGGCGACCTGTCGATGGACCAACCCATCGTCGATCACGTGCCGGAGATCGCCGGCTCGGCCTATGAAGATGCGAGCGTCCGGCAGCTTTTCGATATGCAGATCAGCGTCGATTTTTCCGAGGATTATCTCGACAAGACCGGCGGCTACGACCGCTATCGGCGGGCAACGGCCTGGAATCCGGAAAAGCCGGGGGAGGGGCCGAGCGATCTGCTGACGTTCCTGGCGACCATCGGCAAGGGACCGGCCGAACACGGCACGATCCATGCCTATCGCTCGCCGAACACCGACCTTGCCGGCTTCGTGCTGGAACGGGCGGCGGGGCAGCGGTTCCACGAGATGGTCGAGACCCTTTTGTGGCAGCCGATGCGCGCCCACAGCGATGCGGCGATTACCGTCGACCGGCTCGGCGTTGCGCGCGCCGCCGGCGGCATCTCGGTGACGGCCCGCGATCTCGCCCGGCTCGGCGAGCTGGTCCGCGTCGGCGGCAGGGGGATCGTCCCGATGCGCTGGATCGACGACATCCGTACCGCCGGCGACAAGGCGATCTGGGCGGCGGGCGACCAGGCCAAGCTCTTCGATGGCGGGTGCTACCGGAGCTACTGGTACTGCCCGTCGGAACATGAACTCGCCGCCATCGGCATCCACGGCCAGTGGATATGGATCGACTTTGCACGCGATGTCGTCATCGCCAAGCAGTCCTGTCAGCCGCTGCCGGAAGATGCAGCGACGGACGATCTCCTGATCGCCACCTTCCGGGCCGTGGCGCAGGCGCTTTAGGCGCAATCGCCGCTCAGGCGTCGTCGCCGGACAGTGCCTCGGCCATCGCCTTGATGATGATGACGGTCGAGGCGGCGCCGGGGTCCATGTGGCCGAGCGAACGGCCACCGACCCGGGCGGCCCGGCCCTTGGCGGCGACCATGGAGCGGGTCGCTTCCGCACCATGCTCGGCCGCGGCGACGACCTCTTTCCAGAAGGTTTTCATTTCGGCGCCGTTGGCGAGCGCCAGTGCCGCCGCCTCGGATGCCGGAAGCCAGGCGTCCAGCATCGTCTTGTCGCCGCGCTGGGCCTTGCCGCGCTCGCGGATGCCGGCAGGGATCGCCGTCAGCATGGCGGTCGCCGCCGACTGGTCGAGCTTTTCGACTCCGTCGAGACTTTGCGCCGCCCGGCGAAGGCCCGTCGCATAGAGCGGGCCGGTCGAGGCGCCGACGGCGTTGAGGAAGGCGGTCGCCGCCGCGTTCATGACCGCGGACGCGCTCGAAAGGTCCGAGCGCGCGCTCTGCAGCGCGGCGGTCACGGCGTGGAAGCCGAGGACCATGGTGATCCCGTGATCGGCGTCGCCGATGGCGCCGTCCAGTTCGGAAAGCTCGTCGACGGCGTCGTCGATCGCCGCGGAAATCCTCCCGAACATCCCGATCAGATGCTCAACGACACTCGTGGTCATCTTTCTCTCCCATCGTGCCGGATTTCCCACCCGGCTTCGATAGCGTGCGGGTCACAGGACCCGCGGTCCGACTGTTATTCCGGTTCCCGTGTCCCGTGACGGTTGCTGCTGGCTGGACATGGTTCGCGTTCCATCACAAGACCTTGAAGGCCGCCGTGTCGCACGGCCGGCTCAGCAACCGCGACAGCTCGTTGTCGAGGTGCATGATCGTGATCGACGCGCCCACCATGTCGAGCGAGGTGCAATAGGGGCCAATCCAGTTGGCTTCGACGACGATGCCGCGCGCCGACAGTCTCTGCTCCACCCTTCGGTAGAGGATGTAGAGCTCCATCATCGGCGTCGCGCCGAAGGAGTTGACGAGGACGGCGACCCGTTCGTTCGGCCTGGCTTCCATCTCCTTGAAGATGGCGTCGATGGCGGTGTCGACGATGGCATCGGCCGCCTTCAGGCTTTCCCGCGCAACGCCGGGCTCGCCGTGGATGCCGATGCCGACCTCCATGTCGTCGGGGCCGAGCTCGAAGGTCGGCCGGCGGATCTGCGGCAGCGAACAGGGCTCCAGCCCGACGCCGATGGTGTAGGTGCGGGCGTTGGCCTTGCGCGTCACGGCCTCGCAGGCCTCCAGCGGCAGGCCGAGGTCGCAGGCGGCGCCGGCCACCTTGAAGATCAGCACGTTGCCGGCGACGCCCCTCCGCCCGTCCCGGTCCTCGACCGGCGAGGAGGCGATGTCGTCCGTGGTCAGCACGGTGCGCACCTTGATGCCCCGTTCCTCGACCTGTTCGGCGGCCATCTCGAAGTTCATGACGTCGCCGCTGTAGTTGCCATAGGCGAACAGGACGCCGGCATCGCCCGAGGCGGCCTCGGCGCATTTTGCGATCGGGTCCGGCGGCGGCGAGGAGAAGATGTTGCCGATGGCGACCGCGTCGGCAAGGCCGCGGCCGACATAGCCGAGGAAGCAGGGCTCGTGGCCGGAGCCGCCGCCGATGACGAGGCCGACCTTGCCGGGGCGCGGCCCGTGGCGGGCGACGAGGGCGCGATTGGAGCCGCCAACCGGCTTCAGATAGCGCCGGTGGGCGTTGATGGCGCCTTCCAGCATCTCGTCGACCGCATCGTCCGGCCGGTTGAGAAATTTCTTGATCTGGGTTCGGACTATCGGCTGGGCCCGCTTCGGGGTCTTGGTCTGCGGGCGGGCGGGGGCGACGCCCTCGGCGTTGAGGATGCCGCGGCCTGTGGCGGCGTCGGTAATCAGGATGTTGGCATAGCCGCCGCGCAGCATGGCGAGCAGGGCTGGCACCTTGTCGAAGCCGCCGGCGACCGCGATGCGCGTCTTGATGCCGGTCAGGACATCGAGGGGGATGCCGATGGTGCGGGCATGGAGCGGGCCATCGACCGGGGCGCCGTTCTGGTCGATGAAGCGCCCGGCGAGGACGCCGGCGGCGCCGCGGGCGAGATAGTGCTGCAGGGAGACCTGCTCAAAGAAGCCGCTGGCGTGGATGGTGGAATTCGGCCTCAGGGACGAAATGCCGAAGATGATGCGGTTGACCTTGCCGAGTTCGGCAAGCTCGTCGGCGATCAGCGTCTCGCCCATCAGGGCGCGGGCAAGCTCCGGCGAGCCGACGATGGCGGGCGCGCTGATCTTGATGCATTTGGCCGATAGTGCGTCGGCAAAGGCGGAGGAGCAGAGGTCGGGGGTATAGGAAAAGGTCGATTGGGTCGAGCCGGTCGCCTGGACCACCGTCATGTCCTGCAGGGGCGGCATCTTCAAATGCTCGGCCACGGCCATCACCGTGCGGCCCCAGGCGACCCCAAGCGTGTCGCCGGACTTGAGCAAACTCTGCAGGGCGAGCGCGCCGGCGCGGCCGAGACGGTCAATCAGGGGCTGGGTTTCCTCGCTCGGCACGACGAGGCAGCTCTCGAGGCCGAAATGGCGCTTGATCTCGTCGGCGACGGTGAGCGAGGCAAGGCGCGCCGGATCGAGGAAGATGTTGACGATGCCGCGGTCGCGGGCCTCGGAGAGATAGGCGTTCACGGTCGCCCGCGAAATGCCCATGGCCTCGGCGATCTGGCTCTGGGTCAGCCGGTCCTGGTAGTAGAGCCAGCACGCCCAGACGTAAGGATCATCCCCGAACCGCAACGGAATGCTATGTGGGGTGTCTCCCATGGGGCGTCCTACGCTTGCCTTGCGCAGCGGTGACGATACACGAGTCGACATATCACCGGTATCTCACTTCAATCCTCCCGGGGCGCGCGGATGATACCAGCGCAGCTCGGTCTTTGACATCATAGTTCAACGACTTTCCGACATGTGTCGAGTTTTTTCTTGTAGAAGTTGTATATCGGAGCCGGCGCCGGCAGGGTCCTAAAGCGCTTTCCCAAGAAGTTGACAGACTTTTTGGATAAGAAATCGCGTCAAAACAAAAACCTAAAGCATGTTGCGTGTTTTAGGAAAAACGCAGCATGCTTTAGACATCGACCACGCGCAAGGGCACGCCGGCTTTCCTGAGGGCTTCGGCCTCTCCCGGCGCGATGCCGCTGTCGGTGATCACCTGGTCGAATTCCGTGAGTGCCGCGAGCTTGACCAGCGCCGTCTTGCCGAATTTGGAGCTGTCGATCATCAGCACCGTCTTGTCGGCGGCGTTCATCAGCGCGCGCTTGGTTTTGACGATCTCCTCCTGCTGGTGATAGGCGGTGGCGCCGAGGACAGTCGATGTCGACATGAACAGGATGTTGGCGCGGAGGGACCCGATGGCCTGCTCGCAGAAATAGCCGAAAAACGCGTTGAAGCGGGCGTTGTAGTGGCCGCCGAGGCAGATCGTCTCGATGCCGTGGGCGTCCTTCAACCGCTCGATCACCGACAGGCCGCTCGAGATCACCGTCAGCGGTTTGCGCGTGACGATGTGGGACGCCATGTGCAGCACGGTGGTGGAGTCGTCGAGGATGACGGCCTGGCCCGGTTCCACGAGTTGGACGGCGGCGCGCGCCAGCGCGTCCTTTTCCGCATCGGCCAGCAGCGAGCGGTAGAGGAAGGTGCTGTCTTCCAGGTTCGAGGAGTGGACCGTCACGCCGCCATGGACGCGGCGGACAATGCCTTGATCTTCCAGGATTTTCAGGTCCCGGTGGACGGTCATCCGGCTGACGCCGAAATGGCTGGCGAGTTCGTCGACCTGGGCCGAGCCAGCCGGCAGCAGGTAGTCGAGCAGCGCCTTGCGCCGCTCGCCGGGGCCGGCGGGCAGCCTCATGGTTTCGGGGGCGTCGCTGTCATCCTGCATCGCGTCGGGTCCATCGGCCGAAAGGCACGGCACGGATAGTCGTCCGCGACGCTAGCACACGCCGGGGTGGTTGTGACCTGCGCGCTTGCGCCCCGGTAGTTTGCGGTCGAAGTCGGCGCGGATGCGCCGGGGCGATCACGTCAGGATCTGCGTTGAACGCGCAACGGCTTGCTTCACACAACTGCGTCATTGCCGGGCTTGACCCGGCAATCCATAGGGCTTTGATTTCAAACACGAAAGTCGATGTAAGCCATGAGGCCTCATGGACCACCGGGTCACGCCCGGTGGTGACGCGGAGTGTGTGGCGCCGGAGGGGTAAACGCTCAACCGAATGGGCGTTGGGCAATACCGATCGATCTGGCCCGTCTGGGTTTCGAACCTACCGCCGCCGCCTAGGACGCCTTTTCGTATTTGACGTCGATGCCGTCGATGGCCTGGACGTTCTTGGCCGACGGCCCCTCGGGATCGAAGCTTTCGGCGAGCCCCAGATAGGTATCGGCGATCACCTTGGCGTGCTCCACGCCGATGACGCGGGCGCCCATGGTGATGATCTGGGCGTTGTTCGACAGGGCCGCGCGCTGGGCCGAATAGGTGTCATGGGTCAGCGCGGCGCGGATGCCCGGCACCTTGTTGGCGCTGATGCACACGCCGATGCCGGTGCCGCAGATCAGGATCGCCCGGTCGTAGGTTCCGTCCATGACCGCCGATGCGACGCGATCGGCCATGTTGGCGTAGAACGGATCGGGGCCGTTCTCGGTGTGCGAGACCTCGAAAACCTCCAGGTCCGCCTTATTCGCCTTGAGATACTCGGCGAGAATGTGCGCCAAGCCCTCGCCGGCGCTGTCGCCCGCAACTGCCACCTTCACGGGATGTCCTTTCCTTGCAAATCGAGCCGGACCGCCAGGCGTCGCCCTTTCGGTGCCGCGCGGCGGTCTCCGGCTGCCGTGAGCCGTCAACAGAACATAGATGTAACATCAGGGCTGAGAAAACAACATCTCTATGTGATTTTGATCACATGTGATGATATTTCGGGCCTGAAAGGGGCGGAAAGGCCGGCGTTTCGGCGCGGCTGACGGTGGGTCGAGCGCCGCGGCGTTTTGACCGTTAAAACGGGTTGTTGACAAATGTCAGCAATAAGACGAACATTGTCAATGTCAGCGAACAACAAACAACGGGCTGACGAAGCGAATCCGTACGGCCGACGCGGCCAGGGCGGATGGGAGGAAGTCGAATGGGACCCCAATTCAGAGCCGAAGGGCCGACCGCGGCCCGTGGCGGCGGCCGTGTCGGCCGCCTGTCGGCGATGCTTTCGTCCGGCACTGGGGTTCGCACCGGCGCGATGCGCGCCGCCGTGCGGACGGCTCGCGGGGCGGTGCCGCCCGGCTTCATCTCAACGAAAACCGACTGATCGACTGATCCGAGGAAATGGGAAGGCGCAATGCAGCGTTTCGTCAATGATCCGGATGAGGTTGTCGAGGATACCCTCAAGGGCTTCGTCAAGGCCCATGCCGATATCGTCCGCCTCTCCGAGGAAAATTCGCGCGTCATCATCGCAAAGGATGCGCCGGTCGACGGCAAGGTCGGCGTGATCACCGGCGGTGGTTCCGGGCACGAGCCGGCCTTCCTGGGCTATACCGGCCAGAACCTCCTGGACGCTGTCGCCGTCGGCGAACTGTTCTCCTCCCCGACCGCCAAAAGCTTCCTCGACGCCGCCAAGGCGTGCAATTCCGGCAAGGGCGTCGTCTGCCTCTACGGCAACTACGCCGGCGACAACATGAACGTCAAAATGGCGATCAAGCTGGCCGCCAAGGAAGGCATCGAGATCGCCACCGTCGTTGCCAATGACGACGTCTGCTCGGCCGCACCCGACGAGCGCGAAAAGCGCCGCGGCGTTGCCGGCGAGATCTTCATGTGGAAGTGCGGTGGCGCCAAGGCCGCCGAAGGCGCGAGCCTGGAGGAGGTGCGCGAGACCGCGCAGAAGGCGATCGATGCCTGCCGCTCCATCGGCGTCGGCCTCGGGCCGTGCACGCTGCCGGCGGTCGGGCATCCGAATTTCACGATCGAGCCCGGCACCATGGAAGTCGGCATCGGCCACCACGGCGAGCCGGGCGTCCGCGTCGAGCCGCTGAAGACGGCGGCCGAGGTCGGCAAGGAAATGGCCGACATCGTGCTTGACGACCACGGCCTTGAGGCCGGCACGGAGGTTGCCGTGCTGATCTCCGGCCTCGGCGCGACGCCGCTCGACGAGCTCTACATCCTCAACGACGCCATTGCGACGGAGATCGCGGCGCGCGGCCTCACCGTCCACAAGACCTATGTCGGCAACTATTTCACGTCGCTGGAAATGGTCGGCGCGACGCTGACCGTGATGGCGCTCGACGACGAACTGAAGGGCCTGCTGGACGTCGACGTCCGGTGCCCGGCCCGGCTGCTGTAGGCGGGGGGCTGAGTGATGCAGACATTCGCGAACGCTTCGTCCGGCGACATCGTCCTCAATATGGCCGACGAGATCATCAAGAACCGGGGCTATCTCAGCGACATCGACGGCAAGATCGGCGACGGCGACCACGGCGTGAACATGGCCAAGGGCTTCACCATGGCGGCGGAGCGCATTCGCGGCCACGACATGTCGCTCGCTGGCGCGCTCGACACGCTCGGCACCGTGCTCTTGACCGAGATCGGCGGCTCCATGGGGCCCCTTTACGGCGTCCTCTTCATGCAGTGCGCGGAGACCATCGAGGGCAAGGACCAGATCGACGCCGAACTCTTCGCGGCCATGCTGGCGAGCGGGCTCGACGGCATCCAGTCCATCGGCTCGGCCCAGGTCGGCGACAAGACACTGCTCGACGCTCTGGTTCCGGCGCTCGCCGCCTTCAACGGTGCGCTCGCCGACGGCAAATCCTTTGCCGAGGCGCTCGATGCGCTGGTCGTTGCCGCCGAAAAGGGCCGCGACAGCACCAAGGAAATGACCGCACGGGTCGGGCGCGCAAGCCGCCTCGGCGAGCGCTCCATCGGCGTCCTCGATGCCGGGGCGACCTCCTGCGCCCTGATCCTCAAGGTGCTGGCGACCGACGCCAAAGAAAAGCTCGCGGCGGCGAGCTGAACGGTGATGCCGATGCTGGGTCAGTCCAACGGGCAGGATGAGCGAGGGACGAGATGGATCGCCAACTGAACTTTCTTGTCGCGCTGAACGCGTTGGTGCTGGTCGCGGCCGTCGCGATCGCCGGCCAGAGCTTCATCAACATCTACAATCTGCAGTCGATGGCGACGCAGATCCCGGAACTCGGCCTCTTGGCCATCGGCGTCACGCTGGCGATGATCTCCGGCAATGGCGGCATCGACCTGTCGGGCATCGCGGTCGCCAACCTCGCCGGCATCGTTTCGGCGCTCCTCGTTCCGATGATGGTCTCGCCGGACGAACTGCCGATGGCCTATGCCTTCGTCTTTGCCGGCGTCTGCCTCGTCGTCGGGCTTGCCTGCGGCCTCGTCAACGGGCTTCTCATCTCGCGCGCCGGCCTGACGCCGATCATCGCCACGCTCGGCACCTCGCTCGCCTTCACCGGCATCAGCGTCGTGCTCACCAACGGCTCCGGCGTGCGCCTCGGCTATATCGAGCCGCTCGACAACTTCATCCACACGCCGATCCTCGGCGTGCCGATCTGCTTTGCCGTGTTCCTGGCAATCGCGATTGCGATCGGCGCGACCCTCAGGTTCGCGCCCTTCGGCATGCGCCTCTACATGCTCGGCAGCAACGCCAAGGCCGCGCGGTTTGCCGGCTTCAACCAGAAGCGCCTCTTGATGACCGCCTATACGCTGTCGAGCGTTCTGGCCTCGGTCGCCGGCTTCATCATCGCCGCCCGGATTTCCAGCGTGAAGTGGGACTACGGCACGTCCTACGTGCTGATCGCTATCCTGATCGCCGTCATGGCCGGCGTCCGGCCGAGCGGCGGCTACGGCAAGATCACCTGCGTGGTGCTGTCCGCGGCGGCCCTGCAGATGCTCTCCAGCATGTTCAACTTTCTCAACATCTCGAACTTCTTCCGGGATTTCGCCTGGGGGTTGCTGCTGCTGATTTTCCTGGCGGTTTCGAGATTCGACTTTCGAACCCTGCTTTCGCCGCAGACCAAACCCGGCGGATAGCACGGCTCAGCGCACTCGCCCTCTTGTGCACACCAATGAAGAAAGAGGGTTCATAGGAGAGGAAGGAAAAACAGATGACCTTATGGAAAAAACTCGCTCTCAGCGCCGTCGCGCTCGGCGCCATGGTCGGCACCAGCAGCATTGCTTCTGCCGACGACGTGCAGATCACCACCGTCGTCAAGCTGGCCGGTGAGACCTGGTTCACCCGCATGGATGAGGGTGTCGTCCAGTACGGCAAAGAGACCGACGGCGTGACCACCAACGAAATCGGCCCGGGCAAGGCCGACGCCGCCCAGCAGGTCCGCCTCATCGAAGACCTGATCGCCAAGAATGTCGACGCCATCGCCGTCGTTCCCTTCGACCCGCCGATGCTGGAAGGTGTGCTGAAGCGCGCCATGGATCGCGGCATCAAGGTGATGACGCACGAGGCCGACAACCTGAAGAACACTCAGGTCGACATGGAGGCGTTCGACAACGCCGCCTTCGGCGCGCACTTCAACGACCAGCTCGCCGACTGCATGGGCAAGACGGGCACCTGGACGAGCTTCGTCGGCTCGCTCGGCAGCCTGACCCACGTCCAGTGGGCCGACGCCTCGGCGGCGAACGCTGCGGAAAAATACCCCGACATGAAGCTCGTCTCGCCGAAGAACGAGTCCTTCAACGACGCCAACACCGCCTACAACAAGACCAAGGAACTGCTGAAAAAGTACCCGAACCTGAAGGGTATCCAGGGCGGTTCCGCGGTGGATCCGATCGGCATCGGCCGCGCGCTTGAGGAAGCCGGCCTCGTCGGCAAGATCTGCGTCTACGGCATCGGCATGCCGAACGACACCAGCCGCTACCTGAAGAGCGGCGCGGTCACCGGCATCAGCCTGTGGGATCCGAAGGACGCCGGCTTCGTCATGAACAAGATCGCCAAGATGCTGATCGACGGCGAAGAGTTCACCGACGGCATGGACCTCGGCGTTCCCGGCTACACCAACATGAAGCTGAAGCAGGGTCCGGGCAAGGGCATCATCCTGACCGGCCAGGCCTGGATCGACGTCAACAAGGACAACCTCGACAAGTACGACTTCTGATCCTCCCGAAGTCGCCTTGCCAAACTCCTGCGGGGCAATCGCCCCGCAGGCCCTTCGGCCGGGACCCGTCGCCGGACAACAGCCGGCGGTGCGCCGCCCGAACGAACCTCAAGAAAGCCGGATTTCCCGGGTGCCTGGAATGGATAGCAGCGCAACTTCTCCACTGATGCCCGAGGGCAGCGCATCGACGGTCGGCGCCACGCCGTTTCTGGAGCTTTCCGGCATCCACAAGCGCTTTGCCGGTGTCCATGCCCTGCGCGGCGTCAGCACCACGATCGAGGCCGGCCAGATCTATCACCTGATGGGTGAGAACGGCAGCGGCAAGAGCACGCTGATCAAGATCATCTCCGGCGCCCAGCCAGCCGACGAGGGCAGCATCCTCATCGACGGCAAGGAAGTCACCTCGCTGACGCCGCTCGGCGCGCTGTCGGCCGGCATCGAGACGGTCTACCAGGACCTGTCGCTGCTGCCGAACCTCACCGTCACCGAAAACATTTCGCTCTCCCAGCAACTGGTCGAGGCCAAGGGCCGGCTGTCGTCGCAGATCGACCGCGCGCGGCTCGATGCCACCGCCGTCAAGGCGCTGGAGGCGGTGGGCCTGCCGACCGATCCGGCGTTCCGCTCGCTGCTGGTGGAAGAGCTTCCGATCGCCACGCGCCAGCTCGTGGCGATCGCGCGCGTTATCGCCGTCAAGGCCAAGCTCGTCATCATGGACGAGCCGACCTCGGCGCTGACCAAGCGCGAGGTGGACAACCTCATCGAGGTCGTCGGCCAGTTGCGCGAAAGCGGCGTCGCCGTCCTCTTCGTCACCCACAAGCTCGACGAGTCCAAGTCGATCGGCGGCCGCTTCATCGTCCTTCGCGACGGCGAACTGGTGAAGGAAGGCGACATCAAGGATCACGAAAAGGACGAACTCAGCTTCTGGATGACCGGCAAGAGGCTGGACGCCTCGCGCTATCGCCGCGCCGATATCGGCGCGCCCGGCCTGCTTGAGGTCAAGGACCTCCGGCGCCGGCGGGATTTCGCCGATGTCAGCTTTTCGCTCGCCAAGGGCGAGATCCTCGGCATCGCCGGCCTGCTCGACTCCGGCCGCAACGAACTCGCCCGGGCGCTCGCTGGAGTGACGCCCGCCGACGGCGGGGAGATACGGGTCGACGGCAAAGCCGTCGCGCTGCGCCAACCGGTCGATGCCATTGACGCCGGCATCGGCTATGTGCCGGAGGATCGCCTGTCCGAAGGGCTGTTCCTGGAAAAACCGATCAGCGCCAACATCGTCGTGCAGATCCTCGACCGCATCAAGAACCGGCTCGGCATGATCGATGCCGGCGAAAGCCGCAAGCTGTCCGAGGCGATTGCCGAGCAGTTGCACATCGTCGCCGCCGACCTGAAGAACCCGGTGCAGTCGCTGTCCGGCGGCAACCAGCAGCGGGTGCTGATCGGGCGCGGCCTTGCGACCCAGCCGAAGCTCTTTGTCCTGCACGGCCCGACCGTCGGCGTCGATGTCGGCTCCAAGGACACCATCTTCCGCATCATCCAGAAGCTCGCCGGCGAGGGCATGGGCGTCATCATCGTCAGCGACGACCTGCCCGAGCTGTTGCAGAACTGCGACCGCATCATGGTGATGCGCAAGGGCCGGATCGCCGAGACGTTCGATGCCGAACGGGTCGACGAGGACATGCTCTATCACGCGCTCGCCAGCGAGAAGGCCCCGGAGGCAGGATCATGAGCGATTTCGTCTGGAGCAGCGCCACCTCCGAGGACCAGTCCTCCATGAAGCGCATCGGCCGCTGGCTGATCCGCAACCCGCCCGTCTTCACCCTCATCCTGATCGTGCTCGTCAGCGTCACCATCGGCGCCATCGCGCCGGAGTTCTGGCAGGTCTCGAACATCTTCGACATGGCCCGCGCGTCGGTGGTCACGGGCCTCTTCGGCCTCGGCTTCCTCGTCATCCTGGCGGCCGGCGGCATCGACCTGTCGTTCACGGCGATCGCCGCCCTGATGATGTACTGGATCACCACGGCGATCGCGGCGTCTGCGCCGTGGATGCCGATGCCGGTGATCCTCCTCATCTCGGCCCTCGGCGGCACGCTGATCGGCATCGGCAACGGCCTCCTCGTCCATTACCTGAGGGCGCCGGCGCTGATCGTCACCATCGGCACAAGCTACGTCATCCGCGGTTTCCTGTTGACGTTCATCGGCACCGAACTGTTCGTGAACATCCCGCTGCCGATCGAGGAATTCGGCAAATACGAGCTGTGGCGGGTGCAGACCGATACCGGATCGATCGCCATCCTGCCGGCCTATGTGCTGATGCTGGTGGCCGCGGCCATCGTCACCTGGTGGATCCTCAACCGGACCCTGATGGGCCGGGCGATCTTCGCCATCGGCGGCAATTCGTCGATCGCCGAGCGGCTAGGCTACGACGCGCGCAAGGTGCAGGTCTTCGTCTTTGCCTTTTCCGGGTTCCTCGCCGGTATCGCCGGCATGCTGCACGTCTCCGCCAACCGGATCGCCAATCCGTTCGATCTTATGGGAACGGAGCTCGGCGTCATCGCCTCCGTCGTCCTCGGCGGTGCGCGCATCACCGGCGGCGGCGGCAGCGTCATCGGCACCATCCTCGGTGTCGTCCTGGTGACGCTGGTCAACAACGTGCTGATCCTCGCCGGCATTCCGAGCACCTGGCAGACCCTCGTCGTCGGCTGCTTCATCGTCTTGGCCGGTGCCGTGTTCGGAACGCGCAAGTCGGCCTGAGACCGGAGGCGACCGGGTATTTGAGACCACCAATAACCAAGAAAAAAACCGGGAAGACGGAACGGTAGGGATCGCGGCGCTTTGAAGGCCCGCGACCGATTTGGAGGAAAACTTATGGCTTTTGATGTCAGTGTTGTCGGGCTTTATATTCTTGATGTTCTGGGCCGCCCGGTCGACGGCATTCCCCCCGGCGGCGAACTGCGCTTCATCGACGAGATCCGCCTCACCGTTGCCGGCACGGCCGGCGGCACCGCGGTCGACTGCGCCAAGCTCGGCCTGAAGACGCGGGCGGTCGGTGCCGTCGGCGAGGACGAGAAGGCCGACTTCGTGCTCCACACGCTGCAGACCTTCGGCGTCGATGTCGGCGCGATGCGCCGGCTCGCCGGTATCCCGACGTCGGCCACCATCCTCAATGTGCGTCCGAACGGCGACCGGCCGGCGCTGCACCGGCGCGGCGCGTCCGACGCCTTCACCCTGGATGAGGCGGATTACGGCGATGTGCTCGACGCCAAATTCGTTCATGTCGGCGGCATGCCGCTGCTCGCCGCCTTCGACGGCGCGCCGACCTCGGCCTTCCTGAAGGCCGCCAAGGAGGCCGGCTGCACCACCACCTTCGATCTGTTGTCGGCAACGCCGGAGACCGTCGACGTGCTGCGGCCGTCGCTTCCTTACGTCGACTATTTCGTTCCCAGCATCGAGGACGCCTCGGCGATGAGCGGGCGCAGCGATCCGGAGGACGCGGCCATGTTCTTCCGCGACCTCGGCGCCGGCAACTGCCTCATCACCTGCGGCGGCGAGGGCTGCGTGGCGATGACCGCGGACACGGTGATCCGGCTGCCGGCCTTCGATGTGGACGTCAAGGACACCACCGGCTGCGGCGATGCCTTCACCGCCGGGCTCATCGCCGGTCTCTCCCACGACTGGGACATCGAGAAATCGGTCCGCTTCGCCTCCGCCTGCGGCGCCCTGGTCGCCACCGGCCTCGGCTCGGACGCCGGCATCGTCAGCTTCGAGGAAACCGAGGCGTTCATGAACTCCGCGCGCGAGCGAAGCCTCGTCGCCTGAGGCGGGATCGGGGAAGTACTACTGCACCCTATTCCAAGGCCACATGGAGATTGAGCTGGCTGGCAATCGGCAGGTCCGACAGGCCGAGGGTGGTTTTTTCCGGCCCTGACGCCATGGAACGCAGCACGAGCTCTATCGAGCGTGCTCCGTGTCGATATGTCCACTCGATCAGAAGGGCATCCACGAGCGCAGGTTCGATCGAAGCGGTTTTGCCGCCCTCGGATATGATGCAGGGAAGGTGCTTTTCGATCTGCCGGCGGATCAGGATGGCGCGGCGCAGAAGATGCTCATGGTCCGGGGTTGCGCCCGTTGGTTCGGTCTGCGGATCCGGTCCCTTGATGTTGAGAAAGCCGCTGAGGCGTGAAACGAAATCGGGAAGCTTCTTGCGCTTGTCTTCCTTGGAATAGACTTCTTTGGAAGGCGCTTGCTTGTTTTCGGTCTGATCTTGGCCGTGCGGATCCTTTTCTTCTGGCTCGGCGTTGGCCGGGATGCGTGGGCAGAAGTCCTGCATCCGATGGACGGTTCCGCCGGCAAAGACGAAGATCCCCCGGCCAACGGGCCGCAGCGCATCGCCCTCGCGGAACAGACCGTCCTGCATCGGAGCGAGGAAATATTTGACCAACTCGCGGTCGCGGGAGTCGAACTCGTCGAAGAAGCAGAGCGGCGTCTTGCCTTTCAGATTCGCATCCCGGATGTCGTGAAAGAAGCGCGGCAGTTGGACCTCGTCCGCCTGGGAAAGGTTGAACTCCAGGATCGGAACCTCATCCTCGGAGACCAACTGTTTGACGCCGAACGATTTGCCTGCTCCCGGTGGGCCGAAAACTGCAATGGACAGGGGTTTGGTCAAAGAGGTGCGTGCCAGGTAGTCCTTGATCAGGACGTCGATGGCACGCAAGCCCTCGATCTCTTCCCGGTCCACCGTCCAGAGTTCCTTGAACCGTCCGTGCGGGAGGTTCTCGAGTACCCTTTCGACACCCTCGACGATGATCCTTCGCCCGAGCTCGCGGAAAACGTCCGGCGTATTGCTCGAGGGAGCGACTGCGCTGACGCTGGTCGCCAGAAGGCTTATGTTGGCCGCGTCTTTGGACGGGATCAGGGTAATGTACCGGGCATGGTCCGATCCGGGCTTGGCCTCTGCCGCCCGTTTCTCGTGCTCCATGAGAAGATTTGGAACGGACGGCATCCTGAGGTCGGTACCGTCTTCCAAAAAGTAGCTCTCGGCGTAGAGCCGCGACGCCAGCAGCGCCTTTGCAACCGCGTCGTGCAAGCTCTTTTTCGGGGCGGGCAGGGCATTCACCAGGGCAGCAAGGAAACAGTTCATCTTGCCCACCATGTAGCCCGGGAGCAGACGGGAAACCTCGTATTCGGCGCGCATCGGGTCGCAGATCAGCGCGATTGAGGGATTTGCGGCATTCCCGGTCACGACCATCGCCCCTTCGACGTCAAAAAGCACGACGAGATCATCGCTTTCATCGAGCAACTCTGATCCGACGTGGCCGGAGACAAGCGAATTGTGCGTGTCCTCGACAATCCGGTCCCATGACGGGCACCGGGCGATCTGCATGCCGTGATGCCGCAGGTCGTCGGCATGGACGACGAGCACTCTGCGCGCGGCGTGTTTGGCACCGGCGAACTTTTTCCAGGCCAACCCCTCTGCGAGCGGCAGGTGCATTTTCATGACGATCTGGGCAGGGTCGCCGTGCTTCTTGGCAAGGCGGTCCATCAGCGCGCAGAACGCGTTGTCCTTGTCGTCCTGCGAATGACGCAATTCATTGCCTGCGTCGCTGATTGCAATGACATCCGGCCGGACATTCCGGTCCGGAACGGTGATGGCGATCTTTCTCGGCGACGGGCGGCCCTTGTAGCCGGCAAACTCCCGCACGCGCAGCCGGGACGTTTCGGGCTCGTGGTTGGTTTGCACGCCCTGGAATGACGTGGGACGCCCTGTGGATTCGTCGATCTTGCACTGTCCCAGGAACGCCAGCGATGTCAGGGACGCCTCCCGCGGCGAGATGGTTGGCCGGATCACGTCCAGGGTATCGGAATACCAGCCCAGCATCTCGGCAGCCATGTCGACACCGGCCTGCGCAGGAGTGAAACGCCGCCATTGGTCGTGGTTCTGCCAGTCTCGCGACGGCGTTTCCGTGTCCTTGCTCGCGGCATAACCTCCCTGCCGCCGCAGCCTGAGAATGTACTCGTCCTTCGTGCGGTCACCGAAAAGGACGACCTGTCGCCGACGCGTGCCACCAGGCATGTCTGCAAACCCCACATCCAATTTGATCTAAATCTTAATCTTGCATCTTGCAGTTGTTTTGGGAAGTATTGTTGCTCGCAATCCCGGCCGTCCTTGCAAGCGTTTTGCTTCCTTTGTGTCGGCCGGACCAGGCTCGCGAAGAAGTCTATTGCGTTTTTGGGGGGATGAATGGCGTCCGGAGACTCCGACGAAAACAACGAAGCGTTTTTTGCAGCAGTACGCGAGCAATTGCGCTACTGGCCCTACACGATACACCAGATCGACGACACGCTCGACATCGGTCTGATCGAGGGGCGGGGCAAACAGCTACTCTTTCGTGCGATCAACGCCCGCAATCTCACGGCCTTCGCCGGCTCGGGCCTATCGGTGGCCTATGGCCGGCTCGGCTGGCGCGAATGGCAGGACGAGCAGTTGCGCGTGGCGCGGCGGAACGCACGGGCCTTCCTCGACGTGGTGGAAAAGGCCCAGGAACGGAACCTTATCCTCACGAACCTCGTTCGGCCCGCGATCGACTGGGGGACCGCCGAGCCTTGGGCGAATGACCGGGAGCGGCGTGCTCTTTGGGACGACATTCATGACGACAAGTTCAAGGACTTTGGACAGAAACGGCGTCACAACGCCTGGAGCTGGCTGCGCAGTCGGGGCCGCGCCCTCGCCCATGCCCGCCACCAGGTGTCGCGTCTGAATGGGACATTCTCGCTGGTCGGAGAGGAAGAGGGAACTTTTCCAGGTGGTGAAGATCTCCCGGTGAAATTTGAGATCGCCCAGCAACTGCACAATGAATTGCGCCGGCACCTGGAACTGTTCCTTCCACGGAGGGACGAACCTTGCGATGAGAATCCTGCAAATGTCGAGAAATGGCTCAAGAACGCTTGGTCCGGCGCGCTTCAAGATGAGAAAAAGTCAGCTCCGATCGAAACGTTGGACGAACTCAAGAAAATCGTGAACAGCCGCTCGGGCATACTCGATCGGGAACCCTATGAAAACTGTTTTAGAGAGTTCGCGAAAGCAATGCTGCGACCGGAGGCCCGTCTCGCCTTTGAGACGCTGGCCAAGGTTCTGCTGGTCGACGAGTGTCCGCACGCCATGTTGCTGCTCCGCAAGGGGCTGCTGTGTGGTCGCGACCTCGACGAGGTCGACGACGGGTCGCAGGAAAGCAAGCAAATCCGCGAGGTTGTAAACGACCTGGAGAGACGGCTTGACGTGTTCGGGACGGAGAACCTGAAGCGCGATCTGGACGGTATTCGAGAGCGGCCGGAACGCTACCGGGTTCTCACGCCTTTTCGGTTCGATCGGTTTGATGCCATCCGTGCGAAAGCCGTTGAGAAGATGGATAGTCCCGAGACCTGGCGCGATCTCGATGCCGTTTTGTCGAAATGCCTGCCGCGCTACGATCCGCAGCGAGATGAGACTTACCTCACGCCGAGCTCCCGTTTTCTCGTGCCGGTCTATCTGGCGCTCTGTCCAAGGCCGGACAAGGCGATCGATGCGGAAGATACCAACTCCAAATATTTCCTGAGACCGGAAGCGGGTGACTTCAAGAACCGGCGTTCGATCCTCCATCAACGCCTCGATCCCCTTGCCACGACTTTCCAGAGCCTGGGAATTCGCCGTTACGTTACGACGAACTACGACTTCGAAATCGAACGTTTCTTTCAGGACCATGGCTACCGGAACTTTCCGCCGCGGGAAGCCACTCCCGATGGGGGCGCTTCCGGTTGGGATGGAACGAACCCGGACATGTTCAGGCGGGACGGCATCGGCGGCGAGCTGCGTGACCAGACCTTCACCCGCAGCCGGGCGGCGGGTCTCACCCGTTTTGCGCTCGAAAACGGCCGGCAGGATGCGGGCGTTTATCATTTGCACGGCCGGGCGACCCAAAAGGATTCCCTCGTCATCACCGAGCGCGACTACATGAATCTCTACCTTGCGCAGGACGAGCATCGCGACACGGTGGACGAAGGCATATCGATGGTGTTTTCGGGGGCGCCGCTGTTGTTCCTCGGGCTCGGCATGGGCGAAACGGATCTTCTTCGACCGCTGCGGCAGTTCATATCGAACCGCGACCGGACCGTCGGTTACACTTCCATCGCCTTTCTGCCAGCAGATGGCTCGATCGGGGCCCGCACGAAGTTCGCTTCGGCGCTTTATCTTCGCTACGGCGTTCACACCATTTTCTACGGAAGTGGGAGGATCGGTCTGCCGTCGCGACCGGAGGGCGAGGGCGAAGGAGCGACGTCGGACGCGCCTGAGCGCGGTCTAGACTGGCTTAACCGCATGCTGGCGCTCACAAGGGCGCTCAAGAAAATGGCCGAGAAGTGGCTGGAGCACGTCAGGGACGGCGATCGTTCGAAAAATACTTTGACCTCGGCCGAAGATGTGGCCAAGCACCTTTGCGATGCGCTGGGGCCTTTGGGATCGGATCTCGCTTCAACACCGAACGAAGCGAACGACAAAATTGCGCTGCATTTCCTGCTTGGTGTCGATGGGACGACGTCCTGTAAGGATCTCGCACAAGGTCTTCTCGTCAGCGGACCGGATCGTCGTGGCAAGCGTGGGGACGTGCGGCTGCGGACGTGCCGGTTTTCGCCGACCCGACCCAAGGCGGATCGTGCCAAGAGCCGGCACACTGACGAGGACAGCCTGGTTGACGGCGAACCATATGTCGGTCGCTACACCAGTATCCTGAACGAACTGCTCCGAATGGCGCTCAAGACGCCGGCAACGTTCAGCGACCGGGCCGACGGCGATTTGATACGGGACTTGTCGGCCCGCATCATCGCCCTTCAGGGCTTGAGCAGTGCATTCATCACCGGCAGTCTGAATGCCGGCCTGGAAGGCCTGGCGCGCGAACAACGCGCGTGGTGGAAGCGCTGGCAGGACCCTCCCAAGCATCGGATCGCCTTGTTTCAGGCCATGCCCGGTTTTCGCAGGGAGGGGCCCAAACGCTTTGTGCGCCATCGTGTGGACAGCGTCATCACTGACCTTGCCCGGGCCGAGAAAACGTTCTGCAGCGGCCCTCTTCTGGCCGAGAAGCCGGGCGAACCGGCACAACTGCAGGCCTGCAATCGGACGGGCGTTCGGGCGTTCGATACCTTCATCGCCGCCATTGCCTGCAAGTTCGATCCGGATTCCGACTTCGAGGATCGGCCCGGTCCTGAGCAGCGCATCTTGTTCACCGTTGCCGCGCACCGGGGTCTCGGCAAAGGCACCTTCATGAGCGCCTTCACGACGCACCTCGGCCTTTCCTGCTACGCCAAGGCCATCTGGGATCCGAAAGACAACAAAAAACGGCGACCTCTCGCGGTCTGCTATTCGACCGCAATTTTCGTCAATATCAGCTTTTCGCCCGAAATCGGTTCGGTCTACGACATGCTGAACGAAGCGCTGACTGGCGAAGTGGCCAAGCTTGAGGTCTTGGTGGACCGCGGGTCGCCGGTGCGCCGGGCAAAGCATCTGAAGAAAGCGGTAGAAGGGGTCTCACGTCTCGCCGGGTTGGAGCGCATGATCATGGCGTTCCGTGATGTATCCGAGGCTTACTGGGAGAAAACGGGCCAGCGGGTCCGGCTGTTGATCAATATCAGCGCCGCGGAGCTTCTGTTCGATTCCAACGGGCAGACGAAGAATGGCGAGATCGAGGCGTTCTTGCGCCTCTTGATGGGAACGGCCACCCGTGATGTGCCCATGGACGTGGTGTTTGTCGGCTCCGAGAGCGGGTTAGGGTTTCACTGGTCCGCGAAAAAAGCGGACGGAGAGAAAATTGCTGTTCGTCGGCGGCTGGACCGCGACAACCTCCCAATGCGGGCCATTGAGCAGGTCGAGCGGCGCCTGTCTCTCGGGCGGATCAAGGTGGACGAGGATACGATCACCCCCGCATCAGCCGGTGGGGGCGGCGATGGGAAAATTGTCGACGACAAGGCTCCAATCCAGCTCCACCACATTCATTTTGCACGCCCGGTCAGCCCCATCTCTTTTCTGATCGACAACTTTCCTGTGCTCGCCGCCGCGCTCTATCTCGTCAATCCGCCCGAGGCGAAGGGTGGCAGCGACATCATCGACGCGGCCGCCAGGATGTTTCGCAAGGAGGTCGAAGAGGGCCGAAAATCCTACCAGGCTTATTCGGAATCGCTCTGGTCATCGAAGACGGTGCCGGGGAAAGGCGAGCTGGTGAGCGAGCGCACTTTCGTTTGGGATAGAATATCCGGCGCATCGGGACCGCCGGGGACCGCGTGGTGGCTCCGCGAGCACGCCGAACGGTGGAGGAGCGGCCTCGCGGACGAAGGCCTGAAGGATATCCTGCTGGCGCGTCTGAAAGATCCGAAACTGCCGCACGAGAAAGAGTGGCGCGCACTTCGCCAACGGATCGGCAGCAGCCGGTATTCGATGACGATCCTGCTGGCGATTTCCGAACACCTGGTCATTCAGGCGATCGATCCGTTCGAGGGCGGCCGGGAGGCGGAACGCTTTATCCGCGGCACCCTCGACAAGATCCGGAACGTCGGTCAGGACCGGCGCGACGATATGGTTGTCGAGGCCGTCCTGGACGGATACCGGAGCCTGCACCGCATCGGCGATCCTGAACTCGACTGCAATCTCCATTTGATGATCCTGCGTCACCTCGGCGTCATCGGCAGTCCGACCGGGTCGGCGGTGCTGGTCCGGCTGCCGGAGTTCCGCGACTATTTCGAGCGTCTCGGGGTCGAACTGGAGGTCAGCCGCCGGCGGTTCGTCGTACGCGCGCTGACGGCCCTTGCACACCGTGGGCTCGTCTTTCGGCTCGATCCGCATCCCTCCCTGGTCCGCAGGTCCCAGCAGCAGGGCAACGATCATGAACAGCCCTGGCCCGCGGCGAAGGAGTATCGCTACGCGTTGCACAGGATCGTGCAGCGTTTCGCGGTTTCGAAACTGGCCCCCGGCAACGCCGACCCCGTGGAGATCAATGGCTTCGCCCCGACGCTCTATGCGTCGATGCCCTCGGCCGGTCCGCGTCTGTCGTCCGACTCGTACCGCTTTCTGCGCTCGCTGATGGTGGGACTGAGCCAGTATCCCGACGTGCCCAATGCCAACCAGAGTATCGAGCCCTGGCTGTTTACGACGCGTGACGTCACGGTTCGCATTCAGGCGTTGCGTGCTGCGCTGTCTCTCGCCCGCTCCAATTTCTCGGTCGCGGTCGTCTCGCGACTGGCCGAGCGCAAGTGGCCGGAAAAAGGGGGGCAGAAGCGCGGACATCTCGAAACGTATCGGGTCCGTCTGCGCTGGCTCATCCGGCTGGCATGGGAAGTTTACGAAAAAGATGATTCAGAAGAGAAAGGTCACGCCAAGACAAAGCCGTTCCCGCTGCGGGCGCTCTACCGGGATGAAATCGTCTGGCTGTACAACGAGCTTGGCGTGGTCTCGTTGGCCCAGGGAGCCTTGACGGACGCCTTGGGTTTTTTGCGCCAGGCGGCAGAATTCAACGAGGAGATCGAGGGCAGGTCCTATAATGGGCCGATCTTCCATCACATCGATCTGAACCATGCCATCGTGCAGTTCGAGCGCGGCCAACTGACGTCGAGCCGGACGCGGCTCAATCGTGTCATGAGCGGCACGAAACGGCGCGATTGCGTGATCTACTACGTCGCCAAGGGATATCAGTGCCTGCTTGACCATGTCACGGGGCGGTTCGAGAACCTCGACGATCAGTTTGAAGGGGTGATCAACGCGCTTCAGCAAAGGCAGGCGACCCGGGCCGCTGCAATATTCCTCATCCATCGTGGACGATTGCTGGCCGGACGCAACCCGAAGAAGTCGATTCGGCTGATCCGGCAGGCCAGCGAGCTGGCGGAGACGGGAGGCCATGAAGACGTGCGCCAGCAATGCAACCTCGCGCGCGTCAAGTTCGGACTGGTCAATCCCGACAAGGTCTCCGGCCTGCAGCAGGAACAGTTGGATATTTTGCAGGAAGTCGAGGACTACAGCCGCTCCATGTCGATCTGGAGCCTGCAATGCGACGCCCAGATGCTGCGGGCGAGTGTGCTTCTGCGGCAGGGGGAGACGACGACCGCCGGCCGTTTGCTGTCAAGATCAATGGCCGTCGCGCGGAGGCATTCCATGGGTCTGCGGTTGAACCGTGCGTTGACCCTTTATGCCGAAACCCTCTTGCTTCGCGGAGATCGAAAGGGGGCGAAGATGCTCGCTCAATCATCGCTGGAGATGGCGAAATCGACGGGCGACAACATCGAGACCACGCGCGCGCAGAGTGTCCTGTCCAGGCTCGCAATTTGACACGCTTTAGGCGCTTACATTGGAGACATCCAACGCGCCTGAGCACCCACGTTTTTCCCGTCACGATCCGGCCGGGTGTTAAGACTTTGAGGCCGGACGCTCGCGCATGACGGCGCGCTCCAGCATGTATTTTTCGGCCTCGATCATGTGCTCGCGCATGATCGTCCGGGCGCGCTCGGCGTCGCGTGCCCTGATCGCGCGCATCAGGAGGACCTGGTAGCTGAGGCCGGTCTCGCGCAGCTCCGGGTGGGGCTCGCGGTAGATCTCGCGGCAGACGGTCATGTCGCGCAACAGGCTGAGCAGGAAGACGGCGATGAAGCCGAGCAGCCGGTTGGGGCTGCTGCGGGCAAGTTCGGCGTGGAAGTCGAGCTCGGCCATGCGCTGGCGGTATTCCTCTTCACCGGATGACGGCTCGGCCTCGTAGAGCCGGATCGTCGCCTCAAGGGCCGCAAAAGCCTCCGGCGACAGGGAGCCGTCGGCCGCGGAGGCGGCAAGCTCCGGCTCCAGCAGCTTTCGGATCGCATAGATATCGGCGATCGAGGGCGGGGAGAACAGGAACAGATTGTCGAGCATCCGGAGCGCGTTTTCCGGCACGATGGCCGCCACGAAGGCGCCGCCGCCGGGGCCGGTCTTGGTCGCGATCAGGCCCTCGAATTCCAGCACCTTCAACGCCTCGCGCAAGGTGCCGCGGGAGACCTTCAGCGCCTCGGTATCGAGCCAGTCGGCCGGAATGCGGTCGCCGGGGACAAGGCCGGACTGCATGATCCGGTCGCGGATCGCCTCGGCGACGATGTCCGGCCGTTTGCGCCTCCTGGCGCCCTGCGGCGGCACCACCGGGGCCGGGCTGTCGGTCGTATCGCTCATTCCTGCCTATCGTGCCTCGTGCGGATGGAAACAGGCTGCCCGGTGGTCGGCATCGCCGGGCATTGCCTCAAGCGGCGGGATCTTAGCGGTGCAGACGTCAGTGCCGCGCGGACAGCGGGCATGAAAGGCGCAGCCGGGCGGCGGATTGTAGGGGTCGGGAAGCTCGGTATTGGCATCTTCGGAAATCAGCGCGCGGCGGCCAGGCGCCGGCGCGGATTGCAGCAGAAGATGTGTATAGGGATGGCGGGGCGCGCGGAAGACCGAACGGCCGGGCCCGATCTCCACGAGCCGGCCGAAATACATCACCGCGACCCGGTCGCTGACGCTTTCGACCACCGACAGGTCGTGGCTGATGAAGATGTAGGTGAGGCCGAAGCGGTCCTTCAGATCGTCGAGGATGTTGAGCACCTGCGCCTGCACCGAGACGTCGAGGGCAGAGACCGGCTCGTCGAGGACGATGAGCCTGGGGTCGGCGGCGAGCGCGCGGGCAATGCCGATGCGCTGGGCCTGGCCGCCGGAGAACTCGTGCGGATAGCGGTCGAGGAATTCCGGGGCGAGATTGACGGCGTCCATCAGCTCGCCAAGGCGCCGTTCCCGCGCCGCCTTGTCGAGGCCGAGAAGGTGGATGAGGGGGGCTTCGAGGATTGTGCGGATCGTCTTTCGCGGATTGAGCGAGGCGACCGGGTCCTGGAAGACGTATTGCACCTCGCGCGACAGGCGCCTCAGGTCGCGGCCGGCCTCGGCGACGAGATCGCGGCCGTCGAAGACGATGCGTCCGCCGGTCGGCGCATCGAGGCCGACGATCATGCGGGCGAGCGTGGACTTGCCGCAGCCGGATTCGCCAACGACGCCGAGGGTTTCTCCCTTCCTGACGCGGAAGCTGACGTCCTGGACGGCATGGACGGCGGGTTTTTTCGCCCCGAACAGCGTGCGGCCGCCGCCGAAGACGCGCCCGGCGTTCTCGATCTGAAGGAGCGTGGCATCAGCCATCGGCGGCCTCCCCGGTCAAGGGGTGGAGGCAGCGGACGGTACGGTTTTCGCCAAGCTCGGCGAGCGGGATCGGCGCGGCGCGGCAATCGTCTCTTGCCCGTGGGCAGCGCGGCGCGAAGGCGCAGCCTTCCGGCAGGGCGTTGACGACGGGCGGGCGGCCCTCGATGGCATCGAGCCGCCGTTCCGGCTGGCCGAGGACGGGCACGCAGTCGATCAGCTTGGCGGTGTAGGGATGGGCGGGGGCCTTGAGGACCTCGCCGGTCGTTCCGGTCTCCACGAACTTGCCGGCATACATCACCGCGACACGATCGCAGATCGCCGAGACGACGCCGAAATCGTGGGTGATGAAGAGGATGCCGGCGTTCTTTTCGCGGCGCAGGGCGTCCAGCAGCGCCAGGACCTGGGCCTGCACCGTGACGTCCAATGCGGTGGTCGGCTCGTCGGCGATGATGATCTTGGTGTCGTTGGCGAGCGCCATGGCAATGCAGACGCGCTGGCGCATGCCGCCGGAAAGCTCGTGCGGATAGGACTTCAGGCGCTCGGCCGGGTTCGGGATACGCACCAGCTTAAGAAGTTCGGCGGCCTTCTCGCGCGCTTGCGCCTTCGTCAGCGGCTGGTGGGCCTGGATCGCCTCGACGAGTTGGGCGCCGACGGTGAAGAGCGGGTGCAGCGTCGACAGCGGATCCTGGAAGACGTGGGAGACGGCCGAGCCGCGAAGCTGGCGGATGCGCTCGTCCGTTGCCGTGAAAAGGTTCTCGCCGTCGAGCAGGGCCACGCCGCCGGCGATGCGGCCGGGCGGCGTCGGCACCAGCCCCATGATCGACATCGCCGAGATCGACTTGCCGGAGCCCGACTCGCCGACGATGCCGAGGCACTCGCCGCGGCCGACATGCAGATCGACGCCGCCGACCGCCTTGAACACCTCGCCGCCGAAGCGGAATTCTGTCCTGAGGTCGCGCACGTCGAGGATGGCATCGGGGACGGGGGCGACGTCGTCCGGCGTATTCCCGCCGGCGACCGCGGTGCGGGCCACCGGCCGGGTCAGGGCGCCGGATTTCAGGCGCGGGTCGAGGACGTCGCGGACGCCGTCGCCAAGGAGGTTGATGCTCATGACGAGCGCGAAGATCATCAGGCCCGGAATGATCGAGACATGGGGTGCGGTGAAGAGGATCTTGCGGCCGTCGCCGAGCATGGAGCCGAGATCGGCCTGGGGCGGCTGGGCGCCGAGGCCGAGGAAGGAGAGGCCGGCCGTCTCCAGGATCATCCAGCCGATGGTGGTCGACATGGTGATGATGATCACCGGCAGGACGTTCGGCAGCACTTCGAGAAAAAGGACCTGGGCGTTCGACTTGCCGGAAAGCCGGGCGGCGTCGACGAATTCCCGGCGCGACAGGCCGAGGGCGATGCCGCGGATGTTGCGGGCAAAGAACGGGATGTTGACGACGGCGATCGCATAGAGGGCGTTGAGGAGGCCGGGGCCGAGCACCGCGACGATGGCGAGCGCCAAGAGGATGTAGGGAAAGGCCATGACCATGTCGATGCCGCGCATGAGAAACGTGTCGATGCGCCCTCCGGCATAGCCGGCGACAAGGCCGATGAGCGAGCCGAAAAAGGCCGCGATCAGCGTTGCGGAAATGCCGACGAGGAGGCTGACCCGCGTGCCCCAGACGAGGCGCGAGAGGATATCGCGGCCGAGGGCGTCGGTGCCGAGGAGATGGCCGTCGATGAACGGCCTCAGCAGTCGGTCGACGGGGGCCGTGACGTCCGGATCGGGCAGCGGGAGGAGGGGAGCGGCGAGTGCGACAAGGACGATGAGGGCAAAGATGACGAAGCCCGCTGTCGCCAGCGTGTTGTTGAGGAGGAGCCGGAGTGCGTCCGGCCGTGCGGAGGGTCTCTTTGCCGGGGCGCTCGCGTCGGTCATCAGCGCAGCCTCGGGTCGAGCAGGGTCTGGACGACGTCGGCGGCAAGGTTGAAGAGCACATAGGCGGCCGCGACGACCAGCACGCCGCCCTGGACCAGCAACAGGTCGCGGGTGGAGATCGCCTTCACCAGCATGGAGCCGATGCCCGGCCACTGGAACACGGTCTCGATATAGACCGCGCCGCCGAGGACGAAGCCGGCCTGGATGCCGATTACCGGAATGACGGTGACGAGGGCGGCCTTGAAGGCGTGCCGGTAGATGACGGCGTTTTCCGTGACGCCCTTGGCGCGGGCCGTGCGGACGAAGTCCTGGCGCAGCACCTCCAGCATCGCCGTTCGGGTCAGGCGGGCGATGACGCCGGTGGCGACGACCGCGAGCGTCACGGCCGGAAGGGCGAGGTGGTAGAGGAGGTCGGGCAGGTCGCCGCCGCCATAGATCGCGAACATGCCGGACGCCGGGAACCATCGAAGGTTGACGGCAAAGACGAGGATCAAGAGAAGGCCGAGCCAGAAGGACGGCACCGAGATGCCGATGAGGACGACGAAGGTGATGAGCTTGTCGGCCCAGGAGAACTGACGCACGGCGGAGATGACCCCGGCGATGAGGCCGAAGACGGAGCACAGCAGCAGCGAGGTGCCGGCAAGGACGAGGGTGGCGGAGAACCGCTCCATGACCTCGTCGATCACCGGCCGGTTCAGCGTGTAGGAGCGGCCGAAGTCGCCGGCAAGCATATTGCCGAGCCAGATGACATATTGCTCGACGAGGGTCTTGTCCAAGCCGAGCTGGCGGTTGAGGCGTGCCACGTTCTCCGGCGTCGCGTAGGAGCCGAGGATGGCGGTCGCCGGATCGCCGGGGATCATCGCCATGATCAGAAAGACGATCACCGTCAGCCCGAAAAGCACCGGGATCGCCGCCAGAAGCCGTTTCGCGATATAGGCCGACACGGGTGCTGCTCCCCTGGACGCAAGAAGGCCGCCGGCCGGAGACGGCGGCCCTCAAATGCTACTGCGGCTTGGCGACCTTTTGCAGCATCAGGAAGAAGGACGGCTGCAGCTTGAAATTCTCGACGCTCGCCTTCGTGACTGCGTTCTGCTTCCAGTTGGCGACGAAGACCCAGGGGGCGTCCTCGCGGACGATCTCCTGCATCTCCTTATAGAGGTCCGCGCGCGCGTCCTGGTCGGTGGCGCTGCGCGCCTTTTCCAGGAGTTCGTCGACCTTGGGGTTGGAGTAGTAGCCGGAGTTGAAGCCGCCCTTGTCGGGCCAGGCCCCGGTGCGCAAGGCGAGGAACGGCAGGGTGTCCGGGTCGTTCGTCATCCAGGCCATTTCGGCGAGGTCCGCCTTTCCTTCCAGGCCCGGATTGACCTTGCCGAGGAAGGTGTTCCACTCGTAGGTCTCGATTTTCACGTCCATGCCGACGGCTTCCAGATCGGCCTGAATGGCGGTGCCCATGGCGACCGGATCGAGCATGCCGGAGCCGCCTTCGGTAACGTAGAAGGTGACCGGGCTGCCGTCATAGCCGGCCTCGTCGAGCATGGCCTTGGCCTTTTCCGGATCATAGGGGTAGGGCGATAGGCCGTCATTGTAGGCCCAGGCGAAGGCCGGCGGCGTCGGGCCGGCGGCGACTTCGGCGGTGCCCTGGAGGATGTTGTCGACGAGGGCCTTTTTGTTGATGGCGTAGTTCGCCGCCTGGCGGATTTCCTTCTTGGCGAAGGGGCCTTCCTTGGCGTTGAGGATCAGGAACCAGAGATGGGGGCCGGCCTGCTCATGGACGGCGAAGGCGGCATCGCTGCGGAACTGCTGCAGGCTGTCCGGCGGCACTTCCACCATGATGTCGAGCCCGCCGGAAAGCATTTCGGCGATGCGGGTGTTGGCGTCGGTGATCGGCCGGTAGATGACGGCCTCCAGCGACGGCGCGCCGTCCCAGTAGTCCTCGTTGCGGGTGACGACGACCTTGGCGTTGGCGTCCCACTCGGCGAATTTGTAGGCGCCGGTGCCGGTCGGATGGCGGCCGAAATCCTTGCCGTACTGCTTCACCGCCTCGGGCGAGACGATGAGGCCGGTCGGATAGGCAAGGTTGGAGAGGAACGGGGCGTAGGGCTCCTTCAGCTTGAACTCCACCGTGAGGTCGTCGGCGGCCGTGACCGTGTCGACCGCGGAAAAGAAGAAGGCGAGCGGGAACGGGCCGGTGTCGTGGAACGGGTGGTCCTCGTTCAGCATGCGCTCGAAATTGAACTTCACGGCTTCCGCGTCGAGGGGCGTGCCGTCATGGAAGGTGACGCCGTCGCGTAAGCTGAAGGTGTAGACCGTGCCGTCGTCGGAGATTGTCCAGCTCTCGGCCAGCGCGGGTTCGACCTCAAGCGTGCCGTCCTTGTAGCGGACCAGACCGTCATAGACGTTCATCAGGATGCGGAAGTCGTTGACCGCCGTCACCGCGTGCGGGTCGAGGGATTTCGGCTCGGCAATCTGGCCGACGATCAAAACGTTCGGGGGCGTCTGGGCGAGGGACGGCGAAGCGAATGCCAGCGCGGCAATGGTCATCGCGGCAGCCAGAAGGGTCTTCATGGCGATCTCCTTCGTTTCGGACCGGAGTCAATTAATCCTGAAAATTAAAATATGCGCAACAATTTATTATGATAAATTTTTGTGCAATCCTGATGCTCCCAAACAGCCGTCCTTGAGAGAACGCCCGGCGCGCCATGCCCACACCGCTTCCCGCCATCGATATGGATCGCCTCCGCCGGCTTCTGGACGGCGTCAACGCCTTCGGCGCCAACGCGGCGACCGGCGGCCACAATCGCATCGGCTATTCCGATGCCGATATGGCGGCGCGGGAGTGGTTAGCCGGCGAAATGATGGCTGATGGGCTCGCCGTCAGCCGCGATGCCGTCGCCAATCTCTTCGGCCGCTTCGGTCCGGCTGAGGGACCATGCGTGATGGTCGGCTCGCACCTCGACACGGTGCCGGAGGGTGGGGCTTTCGACGGATCGCTCGGGGTCAGCGTCGCGCTGGAATGCGTGCGGGCGATGAAGGATGCCGGGATCGACCCCAAGACGGCGGTTACGGTCGTCGCCACCGCCGAGGAGGAAGGCCGGTTCGGCGGCATGCTGGGCTCGCAGACGATTGCCGGAAGGGTGACGCGCGACTGGATCGACAGGGCGTCGGATGCCGATGGCATTCGTCTCGTCGATGCGATGTCGGCACAGGGGCTCGATGCGTATGGGGCCCTCGATGCGGCGTGGCCGCCGGGCGCGATCAAGGCATTCCTGGAGCTTCATATCGAGCAGGGGCCGATCCTTGAGCGGGTCGACATCCCGCTCGGGATCGTCACCGCCATTTCCGGCGTCTGCTTCTTGCAGGTGCGGTTCGACGGTGTCGCCAACCATTCCGGCACGACGCCGATGGACATGCGCGCCGACGCATTCGCCGGCCTTGCCTCCGTTGCTGCCGGCATCCCGGCCCTCATCGGGCGTTTCGGGACGGAGGAAAGCCGCGTCACCATCGGCAAGGTCGATGTGCAGCCGAATTTCGCCCACACGATTCCGGGCGTTGCCGAGTTCTCGGTCATCATCCGCGATACGTCGGAAGAGGTTATGCGGGCCTTGCGCGAAGGCATCGTCCGCGACATCGAGATTGCCGCGAAGGCGCACGGGTTGGCGCATACGATGGCGGAGAAAAGCTGGCTGTCGCCGGTCGCGCTCGATGGAGGCCTGCAAGAGATACTGATGGGCGAGGCTCACACGCTCGGCATCGAGGCCCTCTCCATGCCGTCCGGCGCCGGTCACGACGCCCAGACCATGCAGTCGCTCTGCCCCTCCGGGCTGATCTTCATCCCGAGCCGCGGCGGCATCAGCCATGCGCCTTCCGAATGGAGCGACCGGGCCGACATCGAAAAGGGCGCCCAGCTTCTGCTGAACGCCCTCTTGCGCCTTGCCGGCTAATGGATGCTGGAGGACTTAGAGCGTTTCACGCGATTAGGAAATCGCCCGAAACGCTCTAACTTTTTGTTTTGACGCGTATTCTCATCCGAAAACCGGTTCCCACTTTTCGGGAATACGCTCCAGCCGACCCGACGATTTCGTGTCAGGCGCGGACCGTCTGTTCCTGGGTCCCGAGGCCCTTGATGCCGAGGCTCATGCGGTCGCCCGCCTTCAGGAAGGTCTGCGGCTTCATGCCGAGGCCGACGCCGGGGGGCGTGCCGGTGGTGATGACGTCGCCCGGCCGAAGGATCATGAACTGCGAGATGTAGTGGACGAGGAAGGCGCAGCCGAAGATCATGGTTGACGTATTGCCCGTTTGCCGCCGCTCGCCGTTGACGTCGAGCCACATGTCGAGGTCCTGAAGGTCCTCGATCTCGTCGAGGGTGACGAGCCAGGGGCCGAGCGGGCCGAAGGTCGGGCAGCCCTTGCCTTTGGTCCAGGTGCCGCCGCGCTCGTTCTGGAAGGCGCGCTCCGAGACGTCGTTGCAGAGGCAGGCGCCGGCGAGGTAGGACAGGGCGTCCTCCTCGCTCACATAGCTGCAGGTCTCGCCGATGACGAGCGCCAGTTCGACCTCCCAGTCGAGCTTGGTGGAGCCGCGCGGGATGACGACGTCGTCGTTCGGACCGATGACGCAGGAGGGCGCCTTGTTGAAAAGGATCGGCTCGGCCGGGATTGCGGCGCCGGTCTCGGCCGCATGGTCGGAGTAGTTGAGGCCGACGGCGACGAAATTGCCGACATTGGCAACGCACGGCCCGAGCCGCGTGCCCTCGGGCACGAGCGGCAAGCCGGCGACGTCGACGCCCTTGAGGCGCTCCAGCGCGTCGCGGCCGAGGGAGGCGCCGCCGAAATCGTCGAGCGTGCCAGATAGGTCGCGCACCCGGCCGTCTTTGTCGAGAATGCCGGGCTTTTCCTTACCCGGCGCACCATAGCGGACCAACCGCATGCTGATGTCCTTTCTAATGTCGTAGTCGTGTGTCTTGGGAGGGTCGTGGAGTGAAGCGTCCGGGAGCGATGCGCGGGATCAGCCCGCGCTATCGAGCCCGTAAAGCGTCACCGCATTGTCGTGGAGGATCGCCCGGGCGCTTGCTTCGGGCAGCCCGGCAACGGCCGCTCTCGCGGCGTCGGCGAGGGAGGCGTAGTCAGTCCAGAGCTTTTCGATCGGAAAGTTGGAGCCCCAGACGCAGCGCTCCGCACCGAAGATCTCGACCGTGTCGGCGAAGATCTTGGCGATATGCTCGGGGTCGTTCTCATGGACGAAGGTGCCGAGGCCGGAGAGCTTGGTGTGGACGTTGGCGTGCTCGGCGAGCCGCTTCATGCCCTCGCGCCAGTCCGCGCGGCCCTTGTCGGAGGTGTCCTCCAGCATGCCGGCATGTTCCAGCACGAAGGTGATGTCCGGGAAGGCTTTGACGAGGTCCGCCGCATCCGCCATCTGCGGGGCAAAGACCTGCAGCTCGAACAGCCAGCCGAACTCTTGAAGGTGCGCCAGGTTCGCCCGGAAGGTCTCGGAGGCCATGTCGTTGGGGCCGCTCGCAAAGCGGTATTGCGGGTTCTCGTGCCAGTGGAGCTGCTGGCGCACGCCGCGCATCAGGGGCGAGCGGGCGTGCTGCTGCAGGGTCTCAAGGGCCGTGTCGGCGAAGAAGTCGACGAAGCCGACGATGCCGTGCGGCCAGCCGGTCTCATCTGCGATCGACTGGACCCACTCGACCTCCTCGACGGCGCGGTCCTTGGCCCAGTTGGTCTGCACATAGACCGACTTGACGACGTTGGAGCCTTTGATGTCGTCGAGATATTCCGCCATCGGGTAGTCGCGCTTGATGGGGTCGTATTCGCCGAAGATGCGCGGCACGGGCGGGCCCTGGAGCCAGGGCTGGTCCGCCAGCCGCCAGACGTGGTGATGGGCATCGACTATGGGGAGGGTCACCGGTCAACCTCTAGATTAGAATGAGCGACAGGGTCGGGAACAGCATGACGACCACGAGCACGGCGAACAGGGCCAGCACGAAGGGCGTCGAGCCGACGACGACCTCCTGCATGGTGGTGCCGGAAATGCCCGCGATCACGAACAGGTTGAGCCCGATCGGCGGGGTGATCGCCGCGATCTCGATGTTGAGGACGAGAACGATGGCGAAGTGGATCGGGTTGATGCCGAGGCTGACGACGCTCGGCAGGAGGAGCGGTGCGACGACCGTCAGCAGCGTGAAGCCGTCGAGGAAGCAGCCGAGCACGATCAGGATGATGCTGGTGATGGCCAGGAACGCAAGCGGCGAAAGGTCCAGCACCTCGATGGCATGGACGATCGACTGCGGGATGCCGGCGAGCGTTGCCAGGAAGCCGACGAAGAGGGCGCCGGAGAGGATGAACAGCACCGACGAGGTGCCGCGGGCGCTTTCCACGAAGATGCGCGGCAGGTCGGAGACCTTGATGCTGCGATACACCAGCATGCCGACGACGAGGCCGTAGACAACCGATGCGGCCGCCGCCTCGGTCGGCGTGAAGACGCCGGAATAGATGCCGCCGAGGACGACCACCGGCATGACGAGGGCGGGGGCGGCCTTCACAAAGCTCTTGCGCACGCGCTCGAAGGAAAAGGCCTCTGAACTGAGGCCGTAGCGCTTGCGGATGGCGATGGCGAAGCCGACGAGCGAGATGACGCTGGCGGCGAAGATGCCGGGCACGACGCCGGCGATGAACAGGTCGCGGACCGACTGCTGGGCCATTTCGCCATAGATGACGAGGGTGACGCTCGGCGGGATCAACAGGCCGAGGGTGCCGCCGGCGGCCATCAGGCCGGCGGTGTAGCGGCGCGGATAGCCGAGGGTCTCCATCACCGGGATCATGACCCGGCCGAGCGCCGCGGCGGAGGCGACCGACGATCCGGTCATGGCGCCGAAGACGGCGGCCGAGCCGCTGGCGCCGACCGAGGCGCCGCCCGGAATGCCGCCGACGAGGCTCTGCATGAAGTCGAACAGATACCGGGCGAATCCCGAGTGCAGCATGATGTTGCCGGCGAGGATGAAGAACGGGATGGCCAAGAGGATGAAGCTGTCGAGCCCGGAATAGATCGACTGGGCAATCTGGGTGAAGGACGTGACGCCGAACAGGACGACGGTGATCAGGCCGGTCAGCCACAGGGCGAAGGCGACGGGCATGCCGATGGCCAGAAAGCCGAGGACGAGGATGATGAGGGTTGCGGCCACCGGGATCAGACCTCGACGCTTGGCGCGGGCTCGCTCGGGCCGATGCCGGCAATGCGCAGAACGAGACGGATGCTGATCATCCCGAAGGCGATGGGGACGACGAGCTGCGAGACCCAGACCGGGAAGGGCAGGTTGGAATGGGCGAAGGAAATGCCGAAGCGGATGGATTCCGCGACATATTCGATGCCGAGCCAGGTCGCCGTCACGGCAAAGACGAGGCACAGCACGTCGACGACCTTGACCAGCACCTTCTGGGTCTTTTCGCCGAGCGCTGAGACGATCAGCTCCACCTTGATGTTGGAGCCGTCGCGGGTGACGCCGATGACGCCGATATAGACCATGGTCACCAGCAGGACGCGCGAGAGTTCGTCGGTCCACAGGTTGGAGTGGCCGAACAGCCCGCGCAGGACCATTTCGTAGGTGATGACGAAGAGCACGGCGGCAAGGAGGACGCCGGCAAGGGCGTCCTCCAGGCGTGCCAGGATGCGCTCGAAGCGATGCAGCATCATTCCTCGCGGTAGGTCAGCACGCGGTCAATCAAGTCCTCGCCGATCTGACCCTTGAACTGGTCCCAGACCGGCTGGGTGGCGGCGATCCACTTCTCGATGTCTTCCGGCGTCTGGACGTGGACGTTGACGCCGGCGGCCTGCATGTCCGCGATGGCTTTTTCGGAGTTGGCGGCGGCGATCGGCCGGTATTTGACGGCGACGTCGGTTGCCGCTTTCTGGATGATGTCGCGCAGTTCCGGATCGAGGCCGTTCCACCATTCCGCGTTCACCGTCCACGGGTAGTAGGCGATGTAATAGGGCGCGTAGGTGACGTTCTTGATGGTCTCGTTCCACTTGTAGATCATGTAGTTGTCGGTCGGAACGTTGAGACCGTCGATGAGGCCCTGCTGGATCGCCGGCGAGACCTCGGCGAAGTTGAGCGACACCGGCGTGGCGCCGAGAAGCTCGAGCATGGCGAGGTTGACCTTGCCGAGGCCGCGGAACTTCAGGCCCTTGAAGTCGGTCGGCTCGATGATCGCGGTATCGCGGGCGCCCGGCACCAGATAGTCGAAGGGCAGCACCGTGATCAGCTTGGCGCCCTTTTCCTCGACCTCGCTGTAGGCGACCTGGAAGAAGCCGTCGTCGACCGCGCGGTAGAAGGATTCCTTGGTCGGGAACACGTAAGGCAGCTCGAAGACGGCCGTCTTCGGCGACAGGGCGCTCCAGTAGGCCTGGATCAGCGTCGTCATCTCCGCATCGCCGCGCAGCACCGCCTGCACCAGGTCGAGGCCCTTGTAGAGGCTGCCATTGGGAAACAGCTTGACCTCGATGCGGCCGTTGGAGCGTTCTTCGACGAGCTGCTTGAACTCGGCGTTCGCCTTGCCCGGCGTGATTTCCAGCGAGTACTCGATGGGGAAGCGAATTGTCACTTCCGCGGCGTGTGCCGTAAAACTGATCGCGGATGCGGCAACCAGCGCGAGCACGCCAATAATGGGTTTGAACACGGCTTCTTTCTCCCTTCTTGCAAAATTCTTCTATTGCCTTGGACGCACCGTCCGGCGCCGCGGGAATTCCTGTGCCCAGGTCCGCACGCCCGGAAGGGCCGTCACTTGGCCGCTGCCGGTTGGCGGAAATCGGGGCTGCCGGAGACATTTTCCTTTTCAATCCCGACGCCAGGCACTATTGAAAAGGAGCATGATTTTCAAAGAAGGTCAAGATTTTCGAAAATCGGTGACGAGAGCATGACAGGCAGTCGAAGCGAAACGGCGTGGCGGATCCTGCAATCCGCCATCATCAACGGCGAGTTCCCGCCCGGGGCGCAGCTCCGGTTCCAGGAGCTGCAGGAATTCTGCGGCATGAGCGTTTCGCCGGTGCGCGAGGCGCTGACGCGGCTGGTCGCGGCCGGCCTCGTCGAGGTCGAGCACAATCGCGGCTACCGGGTGACCAAGCTCGTCGTCTCGGAGCTCGACGATCTGGTGCGCACGCGCAGCCGAGTGGAGGGCTGGGCGCTGGAAGAATCCATCCGGCTCGGCGACGAGCACTGGGAGGCGGCGCTGATCTCCAGCCTGCACCTGCTGGAGCACCTGCCGCGGCGGCGCGAGAACGGCGCCAATCTGCACGACGAACGCTGGGAGGCGCGGCACGCGGAGTTCCACGACAATCTGGTGTCGGCATGCGGCTCGCCGATCCTTCTGGAATTCTGCCGCACGCTCTACAGCCGCGCGGATCGCTATCGGCGGTTTTCGCTGTCGATGGAGACGGGCTCGCGCGATGTGGCGGCCGAGCACCGGGCGATCCTCGACGCCGCCCTTGCGCGCGATGCCGACAAGGCAAAGGACCTGCTCGCCGCCCATTACGAGGCGACGGCGTCCTTCATTCGCGATCATTTGTCGGAGGAATAGCCGGCCTTAGCCGCTCAGGACGGGGCGGTCTCCAACAGGCCCTCGGCGGCGAGGTGCTCGCGGACGAGTTTCTTGGTGATCTTGCCGTAGCCGGTCTTCGGCATTTCGTCGAGGAAGACGTAGCGGGCCGGGAGCTTGTAGCGGGCCAGCCTGGCGGAAAGGAATTCGGCCAGCTCTTCCGCGGACGGCGCGGCGCCCGATGCGGGCACGCAGACCGCCAGGCCGCACTCGCCCCATTGCGGGTCGGGCACGCCGAGCACGGCGACCTCGTTCAAGGCCGGATGGGAGAGGAGGATCTCCTCGATCTCGCGCGGATAGACGTTCGATCCCCCGGAAATGTACATGTCGGAGGCGCGGCCGGTGATGTAGAGGAAGCGCTCGGCGTCCAGATGGCCGAGGTCGCCGGTGCGGAACCAGCCATTGCGGAAGGCCGCGGCATTGGCATGGTCGTCACGGAAATAGCCGGCGCAGACGGCCGGTCCGGTCACGCAGATCTCGCCGGTCTCGTTCGGCCCGAGCGGTTTTCCGAAATCGTCCTGGATGCTGACCTCGATGCCGGTGCGCTCGATGCCGCAGGTGCCGATGCGCGCCTCCGGCACGTCCTCCTCAAAGTGCTCGCCCGGCGGCAGCACGGTGATCGCGCCGGTGACCTCGCCAAGCCCGAAATACTGCACCAGCACCTTGCCGAGCTTCTTCAACGCATATTTCTGGTCTTCCCGGTACATCGGCGCCCCGGCATAGATGACATAGCGCAGGCTGGAATGGTCGAAGGCGTCGACGGCCGGGGACTCGGTGAGCATCTTGACGATGGTCGGGACGGTGAAGAGGTTGGTGATCCGATAGCGCTCGATCAGTTCCCAGGCTTTCGCCGGATCGAACTTTCCCTTCGGCGTCAGGATGCTGGTGACGCCGGCGACGATCTGGGTGAGCTGGTGCATGCCGGCACCGTGCGAGAGCGGCGCGACGACGAGGCTGGCGTCGGTTTCCGGCGCCGTCCCGGGCATCAGGTCGGCGAGGTGGTTGAGGGCGGTGAAGGTGAGCTGGCCGTGGGTCAGCACCACGGCCTTGGGCCGGCCCGTGGAGCCGGAGGTGAAGAACAGCCAGCAGGGGTCGTCGCGGTCGACTTCGGCATTGGCGACGTCGGTGCCGAGGTGGCGGGCGACGGCGTCCCCATAGTCGTCGCCGAAATCGCCGGGCCCGATGCGCAGCACGTTCTGAAGCTGCGGCCTCCCTTTGAGGCAGGCAGCGGCGTGGTCCGGGAATCCGGCCTCGCAGACCATCAGCGAGACGTCGGCTTTTTCGGCGAGGAAGGCGACCTCGTCGGCGCTCTGGCGGAAATTCGCCGGTACCCAGACGGCGCCGAGCCGCCAGCAGGCGAGCATGGTCTCCGTGATCTCGGTGTTGTTGGGCGAATGCAGCAGCACCCGGTCGCCGAAGCCGATGCCATAGTCCTCGCGCATCGCAGCGGCCAGTGCAGAGACGCGGGCGTCGAGGTCGGCCCAGGTGAGGACCGTGTCGCCCCAGACGATCGCCGGCCGCGCGCCGAGGCGGGCCGCGTTGCGGGTCAGGAAGTGGGCGAGGTTGGAGACCTTCGTCGAAGGGGGGCGGTTGCTGTCGGGACCAGCTTTCATGTCACCCGTTCCAGAATGCGGAAATCATCGGCGACGGGACCGCCGCCGATCCTCCATACACCGGCACTCCGCCCACCGTCGAGCCGCATGTCGCCCGCCCGCTCCCGCGCGGCGCTTCAGACCATCAGGCCGGCGCTGACGAAGCCGCCGTCGACGCTGAGGATCTGGCCAGTGACGTAGGACGAGGTGTGCGGATCGGCGAGGAAGAGCACCGCCTCGGCGACTTCCTCGGGCGTTCCGTAGCGGCGCATCGGGATGGTCCGGTGCCATTCCTCGCGGGTCGACTCGCTGTGGTGGTCGCGCGACATCGCCGTCTCGATGGGCCCCGGCGCCACCGCATTGACGCGGATGCCGGCGGAGGCCAGCTCCACCGCCATGATCTTGGTCAGCGTGATCAGCGCGCCCTTGGAGGCGCCATAGGCCGAGCGGCCGAAATTGCCCTTGATGCCGGAGACCGAGACGATGTTGACGATGGCGCCGCCGCCGGCCTCGGTCATCAGCGGGGTCAGCGCCTTGGCGAGCTGGAAGGCGCCGATGACGTTGACCTCGTAGATGCGCCGCATCATCTCCGACGTGGTGTCGGCGATCGGCATGGCGGCGCCGATCCCGGCGCTGTTGACGAGCGCCGCGACCGGCGGCGCCCCGTCGCGGCACTCCGCGGCGACGGTCTCGACTGCGGCCTCGTCGGTGATGTCGGCGGCATGGATGCTGACCGACGCGTCACCGAGCTGGTCCTTCATACGCTCCAGCGCGGCGGCGTCGCGGTCGACGGCGGCGATGTGCCAGCCCTTGGCCGCATGAAGCTCGGCGGTTGCCAGTCCGATGCCGGATCCGGCGCCCGTGATGACGATGGTTTTGTCCGGCATCGCTAGTCGTCTCCGTTCGTGGCCGTCAGAGCCAGCACTTGATCGAGTGGACCATCGCATCGGTCGAGATACCGTAGCGATGCTGCAGGACCTCCAGCGAGCCGGCCTTGAGGAAGGCGTCGGGCAGGGCGATCTGGCGCATGGCCGGCGTCACGCCGGAGCGGAACAGGAGGCTCGCCACCGCATCGCCGAGGCCGCCGATGCAGGAGTGGTTCTCGGCGGTGACGACCAGGCGGCCCGTGCGGCTCGCCTCGCGGATGATGGTCGCCTCATCGAGCGGCTTCAGCGTCGGCACGTGGAGGACGGCCACGTCGACGCCATCGGCGGCCAGCCTCTTGGCGGCGTCGAGGGCGCGCATGGTCATGAAGCCGGTGCCGATGATGAGGACGTCGCGGCCGCCGCGCAGGAGCTTGGCCTTGCCGAGCTCGAACTGGTAGTCGTATTCGTCAAGGATCAGGGGCACGGCGCCGCGCAGGATGCGCGTGTAGACCGGTCCGTCATGCTTGGCGAGCGCCGGCACAAGCTGCTCGATCTCGTGGGCGTCGCACGGGTCAATGACGGTGAGGTTCGGCATGGCGCGGAAGATCGCCAGGTCATCCGTCGACTGGTGGCTCGGGCCGTAGCCAGTGGTCAGGCCCGGCAGGCCGCCGACGATCTTGACGTTGGCGTTCTGCTCGGCGACCGCCTGGGAGATGAAGTCGTAGCAGCGCCGGGCGGCGAAGGTGGCGTAGGTGGTGGCGAAGGGAATGAAGCCCTCCTTGGCCAGCCCGCCGGCCGCCGTCATCATGAGCTGTTCCGACATGCCCATCTGGTAGAAGCGATCGGGATAGGCCGCCGCGAAGATGTGGATGTCGGTGTATTTGGCGAGATCCGCGCTCATGCCGACGATCTCGGGCATGGTCCGCGCAAGGCTGACCAGCGTCTCGCCGAACGGCGCCTGCTTGGTGCGGTGCCCTTCGTCGACGGACGAGGCGATGATGGCGGGTGCGTTCTTGGCCGGTGCGGCCGTTTCGGTCTGGGCAGTGCTCATCGGGTCCTCGTCGTCTTCCATGCATCAAGCGCTTCGTAGGCGTCGTCCCATTCTTCCTGGGTCAGGCGGACGAAGTGGCTTTTCTCGCGGTTTTCCAGAAAGTGCACGCCGTTGCCGAGCCGGGTGTCGCAGATGATGATGCGGGGCTTGGGCTCGTCATATTCGCGGGCGGCGTCGAACGCCTTGACGAGCGCGTCGAGGTCGTTGCCGTCGACGCGCTGGGCGAAGAAGCCGAAGGCCTCGAACTTCTCGATCAGCGGCTCGGTGCGCATCACCTCGCGCGACGGCCCGTCGGCCTGGATGGCGTTGAAGTCGACGACGGCGATGATGTTGTCGAGCTTGTAGTGGGAGGCGGAGATCGCCGCTTCCCAGGTCGGCCCTTCGGCCAGTTCGCCGTCGCCCATCAGGGTGTAGACGAAGGAATCGGACTTCTTGCGCTTCAGCCCGAGACCCATGCCGACGGCCATCGGCAGGCCGAGGCCGATCGAGCCTCCGGACATTTCCGCGCCCGGCGTGTAGTGGGTCATGCCCGACATCGGCAGTCGGCTGTCGTCGAGGCCGTAGGTGACGAGCTCTTCTTCCGGCAGGTAGCCGGCCGCGGTCAGGATCGAATAGTGGGCGATGCCGTAATGGCCGACGGAGAGCAGGAAGCGGTCGCGCTCCTCCCAGTCCGGCTCCTCGGGGCGCACATTCATGGCGTGGAAATACATCACCGTGAGGACGTCGGCGACGCCGAGCGCCTGGGCGATGTAGCCCTGCTTGTGCACCTCCGCCATGCGGATGGCATTTTTTCGAACCCGGTAGGAGTGTTCGGCGAGTTGGCTGTTGTCGCCAAGGGCTGGTGCGTCCATCGGATGCGGTCCTTTCGGTTCTTGCGGGCGGCGCCCGAGGCCCGCCGCGGCCGCCGCAACGGGCGGCCGGCGGGCCAGGTCGGAAACGGTGGTCCTCACAGGAGGAAGGTCGAAATCCAGGGCAGGAAGGCGATGATCAGGCAGCCGACGAGCAGCGCTCCGAGGAACGGCCAGATCGCCTTGATCGCCTCGTCCGGCCGGCCGTCGCCGATGCGGCAGGCGAGGTAGAAGCCGATGCCGACCGGCGGCGTCATCAGGCCGATGTTCATCGCCGTGATCATCACCATCGCGTAGTGGACGTCGTGGATGCCGAGCTGGCGCGAGATCGGGAACACCAGCGGCGAGACGAGCACGATCGCCGGCAGGCCCTCAAGGACGCAGCCGAGGACGATGAACATGACGATCGACAGCGCCATGAAGGAGATCCAGCCGCCGGGCAGGTCCGACATCATGCGGGCGAGCTGGTGGGCGACGCCGGCCTGGGTGATCGCCCAGGCCATGGCGAGCGCCGTGCCGAGGATGAGCAGGATGGCGCCGGTCAGCGCGCTGGTCTCGACCAGGATCTCGTAGAGCTTCCTGCCGCTGAGCCCGCCATAGAGCGTGGCGCCGACGATCAGCGCATAGAGCACGGCGACGGTCGAGACCTCGGTTGCCGTGGCGATGCCGTCGGTGACGGCAAAGCGGATCATGAAGGGCAGGATGAGGATCGGGATCGCGACCACGAGGGTCTGCTTGACGACCGAGCGCGGGGCTTTGGAAATGCCGGTCATGTCGTCGGTGCGGGCCAGGAACCGGGCGAGGATGGCGAGCACCATCAGAAGCACCAGGGCGATGACGATGCCGGTCGTGAAGAGAGCAGCGATCGAGATGCCGGCGACCGAGCCCATGACGATGAGGATGATGCTCGGCGGCACGGTATCGGCCATCGCCGCGCCGGTCGCGAGCAGCGCCACCATCTGCGGCGGCTTGTTGCCGCGCCGCTTCATCTCCGGGAACAGGGCCGGCGCGACGGTCGCCATGTCGGAGACCTTGGAGCCGGAGATGCCGGAGACGACGAACAGCGAGCCGAGCAGGACATAGGACATGCCGCCGCGGACATGGCCGAGGATCGCCGACAGGAAGGAGACGATCGCCTTGCCCATGCCGGTGGCATCGAGGATGCAGCCGAGCAGCACGAAAATGGGAACTGCCATCAGCACGACGCCGGACATGCCCTCGTCGATGCGGCCGATCATCACGAAGACCGGGACGTGGGTGCCGAAGGCGAGATAGGTCAGCGTGCCGATGCCGAAGCAGAAGGCGATCGGCACGCCGGCGGCGAGCGCCAGCGAGACGAAGGCCAGGAGGAACAGGAACAGCGACGACGAGCCCATGGAGATGAGGGCCGGCGAGGTCAGCCACAGCAGTCCGCCAATGACGGCAAGAATCGCTGCGGAGGCGAGGAGATGCCAGAGCTTGCAGGTCTGCAGGGCATAGACGGCGACCAGCAGCAGCATCAGCCCCATGCCGAAGGGAATGGCCGCGGCGCGGATGGTGCCGGGGATCTGCAGGGCCGGCGTGGTGATCGCCCATTCCGCGACGGCATATTCATAGGCCGATGGGAAGAGGGCGATCAGGAAGGCCGCAACCACGGCCAGGGCCAGGGCCTCGACGAAGTCCTGCAGCCGTTTCGGCAGCAGGTGCACGACGAGGGTGAGCCGGAGATGCTCGTTGCGGTCGATGGCGATCGCCGCGCCGAGCATGGCCAGCCAGAGGAAGCAGAGGGAGGCGGCTTCCTCGACCCAGATCAGCGGCAGGTTCAGGAAGTAGCGGGTGACGACGCCGAGGAACAGCAGCGCCACGATGCCGACCATGAGGATCGCAGCGACGAACTCGACCGGCCAAAGGTACCGGGAGCCCTTGCGGGCTTCCGGGTTTTCGCTGACTTGCGGCAACGTATCGTCGTCCGCAACCATTGTGGTGCTTTGCATGATGAAGGACCGGTTCTGCTGCGCCCGGCGCGCTCACGCACGGGCGGTTGCGCCAGCCGTGCCCGCTCGGAGCCCGGCGCTGCGAAAGGCGGCGGTCAGCCGAGCTTGCCGGTGGTCTGTTCCAGCAAGGACCAGGCTTCTTCGCCGTATTCCTTCTTCCACTGGTCGTAGAAGCCGGCGGAGCGAAGCTTTTCGCGGATCGGTCCGGTCTCGGGCGCATTGAAGGTGAGGCCAAGGCCTTCCAGCTCCGCCCGGAGATTGTGGTTGTTTTCTTCGGAGTCTGCCCGCTCTTCGACGGCCGCCTGGTTGATGTTGCGCGAGACGATCTCCTGCAGGTCCTCCGGCAGGGCGCCCCAGGCGCGGCTGTTGGCCAGGAACCAGAACCCGTCCCACATGTGGTTGGTCATCGAGACGTATTTCTGCACCTCGTAGAGGCGGCCGATCTTGATCGTCGACAGCGGGTTTTCCTGGGCGTCGGCGACGTGGGTCTGCAGCGAGGTGTAGACCTCGTTCCAGTTGATGGAGACCGGGGCGCTGCCGAGGGCCTGGAACATGGAGGTCCACAGCGGGCTCGGCGGGACGCGGATCTTGAGGCCGGCGAGGTCGTCGGGGCCGGTGATCGGCTTGGTCGACGTGGTGACCTGGCGGAAGCCGTTGTCGAAGATCTTCTCCATGGCGTGGAGGCCGGACTTCTCGATGCCGGCGCGCACATGGGCGCCGAGGTCGCCGTCCATGGTCTTCCAGACGGTCTCGTAATCCGGGAAGGCAAAGCCGATGCCGTTGATCGAGGCGATCGGGACCAGCGTCGACAGGATGAGGCCGGAAAGCGTGAAGAACTCAACGGCGCCGGAGCGGAGCTGGCTGAGCGTGTCGGTGTCGGAGCCGAGCTGGTTGTTCGGGAACACCATGATGTCGACCCGGCCGCCGGATTCCTCGCGGATCCGCTCGATCGCCTCATTGACGCGAACGTTCAGCGCGTGGTCGGTGGTCAGGTTGTTGGCGAATTTGTAATTGAACTCGGCGGCCCGGGCCTTGCCGGACAGGATAAAGGGTGCCGCAAGGGCAGCGGTGCCACCAGCCAGAACAAAGCGTCGCCGATCGATCGTAAGAGCCATTCTTTCCTCCCAGGGAACGTCTGTGCGGCCGCTTGCCGGCCGTCGCGAAATTGTCGTTCGCCCTTTAAAGATGTCCATAATGTGGAACGACGATCTAATGCTATATCCAATTGACATATATGTCTAGGTTTTTATGATGTTTACAAATTTTTGGAAGTCCATAATATGGACATATAAGAAATTACTTGGGAATGGAAACGATGGCTACCACAAAGGACGCGACCGGCAGCCAGAGCATCGAGAGGGCGACAAGCCTTCTTGCCATCGTCGCGGAACACCACCGCTCCGGCGCTTCGCTGGGGACCCTCGTTTCGGCCAGCGGGCTGACCCGTGCAACGGTCCGCCGGTTGCTGGTGGCCCTGATGCGTGCCGACCTCGTCGATCAGGACGAGGACACCCGCCAGTACCGCCTCGGCGCTGGCTGCTACATTCTCGGCGTCATTGCGTCCGACCGTTTCGGCCTGCATCCGCTCGCGCATGCCAGCGTCATTCGCCTCGCGCGCGCCTCAGAAGACACGGCCTTCTTCTCGCTTCGGCGGGGCGACCACACGACTTGTCTCATCCGCGAGGACGGCCAGCACCCGATCCGCTCACATGTTCTGAGCGTCGGCCAGTTCCATCCCCTTGGCGTCGCCGCGCACGGGATTGCCATCCTGGCGGCGCTGCCCGACGATGAAATGAATGCGGTGATCGAGGCCAACACGCCCGTCTACCGGGAGCGCTATCCGATGCTGACGGATGAACTCCTGCGCCAGGTCATCGCCGAGACGCGCGAGCGCGGCTTTGCGCTTAATCCGGGGATCTTCCATCCCGGCTCCTGGGCCATCGGCGTTGCCGTGCGCAATGCCGATGGCGTTCCGGTGGGCGGTCTTTCCATCGGCTCCATCGAGCAGCGCCTGCAGGGCGCGCGCCAGCAGGAACTTGCCGAGCTCCTGCGCACCGAGGCCAACACCATCGAGGCGAAGCTGGCAAGGCAGGTGGGCAAGGTTCGCCGCGGTGCGCCGGCCCGGCCGGCCAAACAGGCTTAGAAGTCGAAAGGACAGCACCCATGTCACAGATCAACACGTCCGCCGCTTCCTCCGGGGATCGCCGCCTCGTCCATCCGGGACCGGTCGATCCTGAGCGCATCGCAAGCTCAGAAGGGCATGCGCGGCGCGTCGACGTCGCGTTCCGGCAGGGTCAGACGCTGCTTGAGGCGGTCACGGAGGCGCTCGGCGCGGCCGGCCTCGCCGCCGGGTGCCTCGAATTTTCAGACGTCGCCTTCTCGCCGATGGAATATGTCAAGCCGACCTATTCCGACACCCCGGAGCGGGTCGCCTATTACAGCGAAACCCACAAGCCGGAGGGCGTGGTGCGCATCGAGCGCGCCTATGCGACGGTCGGCGAGCGCGAGGGCGAGACGTTCCTGCATTGCCATGCGCTGTGGCGCGACGCCGACGGCACGGTTTGCGGCGGACACCTCTGGCCGCATATGACGCGAATCGCGGAGCCGGGCTCCGCGGTTCTCTATGGCGTCACCGGGACGAGAATGGCCGCGACCTACGACCCGGAGACCAATTTCACGCTGTTCCAGCCCTCGGCCGGAGACGCATCGGCCGGCGAGACCGGCCCGCGCGCGGTCATCGCCCGGGTACGGCCCAACGAGGACATGATCGAGGCCATCGAGGCGCTCTGCGCCCGCCATGGCTTCAGACAAGCTGTCGTGCGCAGCGGCATCGGCAGCACCGTCGGCGTGCGGTTCGAGGACGGCCTTGCCAATGACGAGCCGCCGACCGAACTTGCCGTCCTCAACGGACGGGTCTCGACCGGCGCCGACGGGAAGCCGAGGGCAGATGTGGAGATCTTTCTGATCGATGCGTCCGGGGCCGTCCACACCGGCAAGCCGGTGCGCGGCGACAACCCGATCCTCATCTCGCTGGAACTGGTGGTCGAGGAAACGGCGTCCTGAGGCGCCTGCCGGACTGCGATACCGTTTCCGCAACAAGAAGGCCTTGCCGATGACGACCTACACCGCAGCCCATTGGGGCGTCTATGAAGTGGAGCCGTCCGCGGCGGAGGGGCCGCGCATCCGGCCGGTCGCCGGCGATCCGGACCCGTCGTCCATAGGCCTTCATCAACTGGACCCGGCGCTCAACCGCACACGGGTGCGGCGGCCTGCCGTGCGCAAGAGCTGGCTGGAGCACGGTCCCGGCGCCCGGACCGATCTGCGCGGCCGCGAGCCGTTCGTGGAAGTGGACTGGGACCGGGCGCTCGACCTCGTTGCCGCCGAGCTTCAGCGCGTGCGCACCCGATATGGCAATGCGGCGATCTTCGGCGGGTCCTATGGCTGGGCCAGCGCCGGCCGGTTCCACCACGCCCAGAGCCAGGTCCATCGCTTCCTCAACACCATCGGCGGCTATGTGCGCCACCTCAACTCCTACAGCCTCGGCGCGGCGCATGTGATCCTGCCCCATGTGGTGGCGACGATGACCGACCTGCAGCACATGCACACGTCCTGGGACGTCATGGCCGAGCATACGGAACTGTTCGTCACCTTCGGCGGCGTTCCGGCCAAGAACGCGCAGATGGCGCCCGGCGGCTCCGGCCTGCACCGGGTGCCGGAAGGGCTGCGGCGAATGCAAAAGGCCGGCGTCCGCTTCGTCAATATCGGTCCCGTCGACGACAATCTGGAGACCGGCGGAGACCACGAATGGATCCCGGCACGGCCGAATTCCGATGTTGCGATGATGCTGGGGCTTGCCTGGACGCTGGTCGACCGGGGCCTTTGCGACCGGGCGTTCCTCGCCTCCCACTGCGTCGGTTTCGAGCGCTTTGAGCGCTATCTCACCGGAACTGAGGACGGCATCGCCAAGACGCCGGCCTGGGCGGAGGCGCTGTGCGGCGTTCCGGCGGAGCGGATCGAGGCGCTTGCCGTGGAGATGGCGGGAGCGCGCACGATGCTGAACGTTGCCTGGTCGCTGCAACGCGCCCATCACGGCGAGCAGCCGTTCTGGATGGTGATCACGCTTGCCGCGATGCTCGGCCAGATCGGGCTTCCGGGCGGCGGCTTCGGCGTCGGCTACGGCGCCATGAACACGCTCGGCTCGCCCCATCGCCGGCTGTCCGGCCCGCGGCTCGACCAGGGCCGCAATGCCGTCGATGCCTTCATTCCGGTGGCGCGGATCGCCGACCTGCTGCTCCATCCGGGCGAGACCTTCCCCTATGACGGTGTCGACCGCACCTATCCCGACATCCATCTCGTCTACTGGGCCGGCGGCAATCCCTATCACCACCACCAGGACCTCAACCGGATGGAAAGGGCCTGGCAGAAGCCCGACACCATCGTCGTCAACGAGCAGTGCTGGACGGCGACCGCCAAGCGGGCCGATGTGGTGTTCCCGGCAACGACAGGCCTTGAGCGGGACGACATCTCCTACGCCACCCAGGAAGGGCTGCTGGTCGCCACCAAGCAGGTGGTTCCGCCCTTTGCCGAGGCGCGGCACGACTTCGACATTTTTTGCGGACTTGCCGAGCGGATGGGCGTTGCAGAGGCCTTCACCGAAGGGCGCGACGCCGAGGCGTGGATCCGGCATATCTACGAGGACTGCCGCGAGCGCTGGGACAAAGCCGGCGTCGATATTCCCGACTTCGACACGTTCTGGGAGAAGGGGCTGGTCGATCTGGACAAGGATGCGGGCCCGGTGATCATGCTGTCGGAGTTCCGCAGCGATCCCGAAGCCAATCCGCTGAAGACGCCGTCCGGCAAGCTCGAGCTTTTTTCGGAGGAGATAGAATCCTTCGGCTATGCGGACTGCCCGGGGCACGCCACCTGGATGGCGCCGTGCGAATGGCTTGGGGCCGAGCAGGCACATGCCTTCCCGCTGCATCTGATCTCCGACCAGCCGGCCCGCAAGCTGCACAGCCAGCTCGACGACAGCGCCTACAGCCGCAAGGGCAAAGTGGGTGGCCGCGAGCCGCTGCTGATCCATCCGGACGATGCGGTGCGCCGGGGCATTGCCGCCGGCGACGTCGTGGAGGTGTTCAACGGGCGGGGGCGCTGCCTTGCTGCGGCGGTGCCTTCTGAGGACATCATGCCGGGCGTGGTGCGCATGTCGACAGGGGCCTGGTACGACCCGGACCCGGAAACGGGGCTGGAGAGGCACGGCAATCCGAACGTTCTCACCCTCGATATCGGCACCTCGTCGCTGTCCCAGGGCTGTGCCGCCCACACCTGCCTCGTCGACGTGCGCGGTCCGGTCAACGAGCCGGCGCCGGTCAGGGCCTTCGAGGCGCCGGAGCTGATCTCCGGCGACGATCTCTAGACCGCAATTCCAGGAGCAACTCATGGCAGGACGACTGGACGGCAAGCGGGTCGCGGTTATCGGCGCGGGCTCCGTCGGGCCCGGCTGGGGCAACGGCAAGGCGGCGGCGGCGCTGTTCGCGCGCGAGGGCGGAAAGGTTCTCTGTGTCGACCGCAATGGCGATGCGGCGGAAGAGACCGCGTCGCTGATCCGCGCCGAAGGCAACATCGCCTTCGCCCATGCGGCGGACGCCACCAATCCGGAGGCTGTCCGGGCGACGATCGACGCGGCGGAGCGGCATCTCGGCGGCCTCGACGTGCTCCACGTCAATATCGGCATCAGCAAGGCCGGCGGCATCGAGGCGACAAGCCTCGACGACTGGAAGGCCGTCTTCGCGGTCAATCTCGATGCCGCGTTCCAGCTCGTCCAGGCGGCACTGCCGCTTCTGGAGGAGGGCGGCGGCTCGATCGTCTTCGTCTCCTCGCTCGCCGCCGTGCAGAGCGGGCCCTACGCCTATGTCGGCTACGAGGTCTCCAAGGCCGCGCTCTGCCGGCTGTCGCGGAGCATCGCGATGGAATATGCCGCCCGCGGCGTGCGCTGCAACACGGTGCTGCCCGGCATGATCGACACGCCGCATGTCCAGGCATTCATCGCCGGCGGGGTGGCGCCCGAGGAGCTTGCGGCACGGCGGGCCGCACAGGTGCCGATGAAGCGGCAGGGCAGTGCCTTCGACATCGCCGAGGCGGCGCTGTTCCTCGCGTCCGATGCGGCCGGATTCATCACCGGCGTCGACCTGCGCGTCGACGGCGGCATGGGCCTCCTTGCCGCGACAAGCAGTTAGGCATATCTCCCGGACAATGCCAGCCGAAGGAGAATTGTCGTGGCGCGGATTTTCATCACCGGCTCGTCGACCGGACTGGGCCTGAAGGCGGGGCAACTGCTCGCCGAAAAGGGCCACGACGTGGTTCTGCACGCCCGCAATGAGGCGCGCGAGGCCGATGCGCGACAGGCACTGCCCGAAGCGGAAGCGATCGTCATCGGCGATCTGGAAACGCTCGCCGGGGCCAAGGGCGTCGGCGAGGCGGTGAATGCGCTCGGCCGGTTCGATGCCGTCATCCACAATGCCGGCGTCTATGACCGGACATTCCTTGAGACGGCCGACGGGCTGCCGCGGATGTTCGCCGTCAACGTGCTCGCCCCTTACATCCTGACGGCGATGATCGCGCGGCCGAAGCGCCTCGTCTATCTGAGTTCCAGCATGCATAGCGTGCCGGCGCATCTCGACGACCCGTTCTGGAAGACCCGGCGCTTCAACGGGACGGCCGCCTATTCGGAAAGCAAGCTGCACGACACGCTGCTGGCCTTTGCCGTAGCGCGGCTGTGGCCGGACGTCTTTTCCAACGCCGTCGATCCGGGCTGGGTGCCGACCAATATGGGCGGGAAAAGCGCGCCGGACAGTCTTGCCGATGGCGCTGCGACGCAGGCCGCGCTCGCCGCGCCGGAGGCCGGCAGTCCGCTCGCCGACGTCACCGGCGAGTATCTCTGCAAGCTGACCGTGAGGACGCCCGACCGTCAGAGCCGGGACATGGGCCTTCAGGATCGGCTGGTGGAGATCTGCGAGGGCCTGTCCGGTCTCAGGCTCGAGCCGTCCGCGTCCTGATCCGCCAGGTCATCCAGGCATTGATGCAGACGAAGGCGAGCACCGCCAGCGGGGCGAGGCCGTGCGCATATTCGCTGTTCCAGAGCATGGTCGCGAGCGCCGCCGCCATGACGCCGCCGCCGATGGCGGAACCGGCAAGCCGGGTGACGGGGAATATCAGCAGGAGGCAGGCGATCAACTCCAACGTTCCGGTCACATAGTGGAACCAGGCGGGATATCCCCAGCGCTGGTAATCCTCGACGATCGCAGCGGGCGCAAAGATGTTGGTGGCGCTGCCGACGGCGAAGAACGCCACCAAGAGCCACGCCAGCACGGTGCCCACTCTCTTCATGGTCATGGTCGCCGGTCCCTTTTCGATGGTTTTTCGGTCGGGGACGGCGCGTTGCGGCCGCCCTTTGACATCGACCCGGCGGCTTGCGTCCGCCGGGCCTTGAGGTCGCTGTGCGAGGCTTTCGGGACTCACGAGGCGGAGGGAGAGCCCGCCTCCGATTCCACGGACGCTCCGTCGTCGTCCGGCGCCTTCTTCTTTTTCTTCCTTGAAAACAGACTCAGGATGAAGACGAAGAAGACGGGGACGAAGAAGATCGCCAGGATCGTTGCCGAGATCATGCCGCCGAAGACGCCGGTACCGATCGCGTTCTGGCTGGCCGAGCTCGGCCCGGTGGCGATCGCCAGCGGCACGACGCCGAGCGTGAAGGCGAGCGAGGTCATGATGATCGGCCGGAACCGCACGCGCGCGGCGGCGACGGCGGATTCCACCAGCGACCGGCCTTCGGCGTAGTAGTCCTTGGCGAACTCCACGATCAGGATCGCGTTCTTGGCGGACAGGCCGATGATCGCGATGAGGCCGACCTTGAAATAGACGTCGTTCGGCATGTCGCGCAGCATGACGGCGGCGACGCAGCCGATGACGCCGAGTGGCACCACGAGGATGACCGCGAACGGGATCGCCCAGCTCTCGTAGAGCGCGGCCAGCAGCAGGAACACGAACAGGATGCTGAGGCTGAGGAGGATCGGCGCCTGGGCGCCCGACTTGATCTCCTCCAGCGACGGTCCGGTCCACTCGTAGCCGATGCCCTTCGGAAGGTCCCCGGCAAGCCGCTCCATCTCGGCGATGGCGTCGCCCGAGGAGAGGCCGGGCGCAGGGGCGCCGGCGATGCGCACCGCCGGATAGCCGTTGTAGCCGATCACCTGGGCCGGGCCCTTCTGCCAGTCGAAGCTGGCGATTGCGGACATCGGCACCATGCCGCCATTGGCGTTGCGCACGTTCAGCTTCATGATGTCTTCCGGCTGCATGCGGGCCTTGTCCTTGGCCTGCACGATCACCCGCTGCATGCGGCCGGCGTTCGGGAAGTCGTTGATATAGGCGGAGCCGAGATTGGCCGTGATGGTGTTGTTGATCTCGGCAAAGGTGACGCCGAAGGTGTTCGCCTTCTTGCGGTCGATGGTCAGCATGACCTGGGCCGCGAAGGGCATGCCCTCGGGGCGGACGCCGACGACCTTGCCGCCCTGGCTGGCCTGTCCCATCAACTGGCCGGCCGCCTGCTGGAGCTGGGCGAGGCCGATGAAGCCGCGGTCCTGCAGGCGGAAGGTGAAGCCGGCGGACGTGCCGAGGCCCTCGATCGGCGGCGGCGACAGGGCGAAGGACCTGGCGTCCTTCAGGCCGAACAGCTTCATGTTGGCCCGGCCGGCGATCTCGCTTGCCGAATTGCCCTCGCCGCGCTCGGCCCAGTCCTTCAGGGTGACGAACATGATGCCGGAGTTGGGGCCGTTGCCGGAGAAGCTGAAGCCCTGGACGGCGACGGTGTGTTCCACGCCGGGCTCGTCGGCGAAGATGCCCTCGATCTCCTGGATGGTCGCCAGCGTGCGGTTGCGGCTCGACTCCGACGGTCCGAGAATGTCGACGATGATGTAGCCCTGGTCCTCCTCCGGCACGAAGGCGCTCGGCAGGTTGATGTAGAAATAGCCAAGGCCGATGCCGAGGGCGAGGTAGACGATCATGACGCGGCCGGCGCGCCGGGCCAGGAAGCCCGTGGTGCCGGCATAGCGGCTCGCGACCCTGTCGAAATTGCGGTTGAACCATCCGCCGATGCCGCGGCCGTGCCCGTGGCCGCCCTTGATCGGCTTCAGGAAGCTGGAGCACAGGGCCGGCGTCAGCGACAGCGCCAGGAAGGCGGAAAACAGGATCGACACCACCATGGTGATGCTGAACTGGCGATAGATCACGCCGACGGAGCCGGGGAAGAAGGCCATCGGCACGAAGACGCAGGCGAGCACCAGCGTGATGCCGATGATGGCGCCGGAGATCTGGCCCATCGCCTTGACGGTGGCCTCCTTCGGCGGCAGCCCCTCCTCGGCCATGATCCGTTCCACGTTCTCAACGACGACGATGGCGTCGTCGACCAGGATGCCGATGGCGAGCACCATGGCGAACATGGTCAGGACGTTGATGGAAAAGCCGGTGACCAGCATGACGGCGCAGGCGCCGAGCAGGGCGATCGGCACGACGATGGTCGGGATCAGCGTGTAGCGGATGTTCTGCAGGAACACCAACATGACGATAAAGACGAGGACGACCGCCTCGACCAGCGTGTGCAGCACGGTTTCGATGGACGCTGCGACGAACGGGCTGGTGTCATAGGGAGTGGAATAGGCGATGCCGTCGGGGAAGAAGGCCGACAGCTCCTCCAGCTTGTTGCGCACGGCCTCGGCCGTCGCCATGGCGTTGCCGGTGGAGGAGAGCTGGATGCCGACGCTGGCCGCCCACTGGCCGTCGAGGCGGGTGGTGACGTTGTAGTCCTCGCCGCCGACCTCGATGCGGGCGACGTCTTTCAGGAGGATGCGCGAGCCGTCGGGATTGGCGCGCAGCACGATCTGGCCGAACGCGGCGGGGTCGGAGAGCTGGCCTTTGACCAGCACCGTCGCCGTGATGTCCTGGTTCGCCGGCTGCGGCGCCGCGCCGATGCGGCCGGCCGCGACCTGGGCGTTCTGCGCGGTGATCGCCGACATGATGTCGCCGGCGCTGATGTTGAAGCCGACCATCTTGTCCGGATCGACCCAGATGCGCATGGCACGCTGCGGCGCAAAGAGCGTCGCCTTGCCGACGCCCTGCACGCGCCTCAGCTCGCCCATCACGTTGCGGCTGAGATAGTCGCCGAGGGCGATCTGGCTGCGCTTGCCGTCGGTCGAGGTGAGCGCGATGAACATCAGGTAGCCGGCGCTCGCCTCTTCCACGACGACGCCCTGCTGGATCACCGGCGTCGGCAATCGCGCCTCGATGCGGGCGATGGCGTTCTGGACGTCGACGGTGGCGAGCTTGATGTCGGTGCCGGGCTCGAAGGTGGTGGTGATCGTCACCGAGCCGGAACTGTCGGAGGTGGACTCGAAATATTGCAGCCCGTCGACGGTGTTCAGCTCCTCCTCGATGAGCCGGGTCACGCCCTGGTAGATGTCCTGGGGCGAGGCGCCCGGATAGAAGGTGCTGATGGAAAGCTGCGGCGGCGCGACCTTCGGATATTGCGAGATCGGCAACTGCGGGATGGCGATGACGCCGGCGATCGCAATGAAGATCGCGATCACCCACGCCATCGTCGGGCGATTGAGGAAAAAACTGGCCATGGACTATTTGGCCCCCGCGTCGTCGGCCTTCTGGGCGCTGCCGGCTTCTCTGTCGGTATCGGGGGCGGGCGTCACGCTGTCGGCGTCCACGGTGGTCGGGGAGACCTTGCCGCCGGGCTGCGCCTTCATCGTGCCGTTGGCGATCACCTGCTCGCCGGCCTTGAGGCCGGCTTCGATGATCCAGTCCGAGCCGTGCGACTCGCCGAGGGTGACGTCGCGGGCCTCCACCGTGCCGTCCTTGACGACATAGACCTGGGCTGCGCCCTCGGCGGTGCGCACGATGGAGCGTTGCGGCACCAGGATGGCGTTGTTGCGGACGGCCTGCTCGATGCGCACGCGCACATAAAGGCCCGGCAGGAGGTCGCCCTTGGGATTGGGGAATTCGGCGCGCAGGGTGATCTGGCCGGTGGTGGTGTCGACGCTGGCGCTGGAGAACAGCAGCGTGCCGGGCTGGGAATAGACGGTGCCGTCGTCGAAGACGAGGCGGACGCTGGCCTGGCCCGGCGCCGGGCTCGCCAGCCGGCCCTCCTCGACCGCGCGCTTCAGGGCGAACAGCTCGGAGGAGGACTGGGTAAAGTCGGCATAGACCGGGTTGATCTGCTGGATCAGCGCCATGCTCTGGGGACCGTCGGCGGTGACGAGCGCGCCTTCGGTGACGAGGGCGCCGCCGATGATGCCGGTGATCGGCGCGCGCACTTCTGTGTAGTCGAGATTGATGCGGGCCTCTTCCAGCGCGGCCTGGGCGACGGCAACCTCCGCGTCGGCCTGGGCAAGGGTCAGGGCAGCGGTGTCGTAGCGCGCGTCCGAGATGACCTTGCGTTCGCGCAGGGACTTCTGGCGATCGAACTGCTGGCGGGCCTCTTCGCGGGTGGCGCGGGCGCGCTTCAGGCTGGCCTCGGCGCTGGCCACGCGGACCTGGAACAGCTTGGGATCGATCCGGTAGAGGACCTGGTCCTTGTCGACCTTGGAGCCCTGCTTGAACACACGCTCCATCAGGATGCCGGAGACGCGGGCGCGCACCTCGGAGACCTGTGTCGGCGCAATACGGCCCGGCAATTCGCTGATCACCGGGACCGCCTCGGTCTTGATGGTGATGACGTCGACCGCCGGCGGGGGGGCGTTGCCCCACTGGGCGGACGCCGGCGCGACGGCCGCGGCCAGGAGGCAGAGCGACAGGGACAGGGCGCGCGCGGCCGTCCGGCCGGCGGGCACGGCCGGGCCGACGGGAGCGATGCGGGGGGTGGTGGAAATGCTAGGCATGGGCAATCCCGTGGGTGGTTCGGATCGGTCCGACGGCTCAATGCACGATGAACAGGGGGAAGGGGGCTTTCTGCAGCAGATGGCGGGTGACGCCGCCGAAGACTGCCTCAAAGGCCCGGCTGTGACTGTAGGCGCCGAGGACGATGAGATCGGCATCGACGGAAAGGGCATGGTCGAGGAGGACCTTGGCGACGGGGCGGCCGCCGGATTCAAGCTGGGCAACGGTCACCTGGACGCCGTGGCGACTGAGCAGACGCGCAACGTCCGCGCCGGGCTCCTCGCCATGGCGCGGGTTCTTGCGGGCGTCGACGACGACGACGGATACGGCCTTGGCCCGGCACAGCAGCGGCAGCGCGTCTGTGATTGCCCTGCGCGACTCCCGGCTCGCATTCCAGGCCAACAGGATGTGCTCTCCCGTGTCGCGCCCGGATGCCGCCCAGTCGTCGGGAACGATGAGCAGCGGCACGCCGGTGTTGAACAGAATGGATTCGGCCGTTGCGCCGTTCGGATAATGCGATGTTCCGGATCCGAGTATAGCCAGATCGCTGTGCAGCGCGTTGAACAATACGTGATCGGCGGTTTCCAGGTCGCCCATGACCCGGAATTCGTAGCTGAGGTCGCTCGCCCCGAGCTCTTCGTCGAACTCCTTGTGGGCCTGCTCGACCACGGCCTTCTGCTCGCCCACATATTCCTTGATGACGCCGTGGATTGCCGCATTGCCGCGCACATTGGTGCTCGGAATCCTGCCGTCCCAATAGGAGGGTTGGAAGAACAGGCCGATCAGATGGGCGTCGTGGCGCAGGGCGAAACGCATGGCGAAGCGCAGGCGCGCAAGGCTTTCCGGGCGCGGATCTCCGAAAACGGCTACGGTCTTGTAGGGCATCGCTTATCCGGCTCCCTGCGGCGCGCCGATGTGGTCGCCGACGCGCGTGTACTGACGATCGTGCCAGAGCAGCGGCCTGCGGTCGCCGCACGTCTCCGCCCCTATCACGGCACCGATGAACAGAATATGCGAAACGGTGGCAATTGCAGCGATGACCTCGCAGTCGAGGGCAGTCACGGCATCGACGAGCTTCTGCTGGCCCGACGGCCACTGCTGCCATGCACCGAGCTCGAAGCGCCGCTCCTGGTCGATCCGGCTGGCGAAGGCCTGGCCGATGATACCCTGATCTTCGGACAGTACGGAATACGAAAAACCGCCGCTCTCGGTGACGAAATCGGCGAATGTGCTCCTGGCGTCGATGGAGACAAGGATCGTCGGCGGCGTCAGGGAGAGCGACAGCGCGGCCGTCACCGTGCGGCCCTGGCGCTCGTCGCCGAGCGTTGCCGCGACGACGCCGACGCTGGCCGCCGAGGCCGCCATGGCATCGCGAAAGCGCTGTTCGTCGACGGCGGGCCGGCGCGCCGGCCGCATGGAGACGGCGTTGACGATGTTGGAGCCCGAGGCGCCGAGGCCGGCGATGTCCGCGCACATGATGATCTGCTCCGCATCCGGTTCTGTCGGCACCTTGAGGCTGACACTTCCGGCGGGGGGCCGGGACGCGACCGCTCTTGTCGTGGCCTGCGTCACCGGCATTGCACTTTGGAGGAGTGTGTCGGTCGTCAGAGCGTTTCAGGCGACTACGGAACCGCCCGAAACGCTCTAACTTTTTGTTGTAACGCGTATTCTTATCCGAGAGCCGGTCTCCACCTGTAGCGGGTCTCCGGTTCGTGAATGCGCTCTAGCCGAGATTGGCTGCGGCGAACTCGTAATTGGCCAGCTTGTCGAGGAAGTTGGTCACGTAGTCCGGACGGCGGTTGCGGAAGTCCAGATAGTAGCTGTGCTCCCAGACATCGAGGCCGAGCAGGGCCTTGCCGTCGGTTCCGGTGATCGGCGGAACGCCGTTCGGGGTCTTGGCGACCTTCAGGCGGTCGTCGCTGCCCTGGACGAGCCAGGCCCAGCCGGAGCCGAACTGAGAGACGGCGGCGGCCTTGAAGGCCTCCTTGAAGGCCTCGACCGAACCGAAGTCGGTGACGAGACGCTTTTCCAGGGTGTCGGGGATGCGGCCGCCGTCCGGCGACAGGGCGTTCCAGAAATGGATGTGGTTCCAGTGCTGTCCGGCATTGTTGAAGACCGGCGCCAGGTCGTCCTTGCCGTTGACGAAGGCGACGATCTCTTCCAGCGACTTGCCCTTCAGGTCGTCGTTCTTCTCCACGAACCCGTTCAGCGCCGTCACATAGGCCTGGTGGTGCTTGCCGTGGTGGAGTTCCAGCGTCTCCTGGCACATGCCGCGCTCGGCGAGCGCGGAATAGGAGTAGGACAGGGCGGGGAGTTCGAAGGCCATTTCGGGGTTCCTTTTTGTTGATCGGATCGGCGGCCTTGCGTGTTTTCGACAGGCCTGCTAATTTTCCAAGTGATGACTTTAAATATCGAAGCACGTAATATGTCAAGTGAAAACTTGGAAAATGTCGGATGGTCGCCGCGCAACGCCTCGGATCGGATCCTGGCGGCGCTGAAGATGCACGGTGCGGAGACCTCGGCGGCGCTCGGCAAGAAGCTGGGGATCACCGGCGAGGCAGCGCGCCAGCAGCTCGTGCGGCTGGCCGACCAGGGACTGGTGGAAGCGACGAGCGAGGCCAAGGGCGTCGGTCGCCCGAAGCAGCTCTGGCACCTGACGGACGCGGCCCAGTCGCGCTTTCCCGATACCCACGCGAACCTGACGACGCAGCTCCTCAGGATCATCCGCGACCAGCTCGGCGAGGCGGCGCTCGACAGGATCATCACCATTCGCGAGGCCGAGACGCGGGCGTGCTACGAGGCGAAGCTGGCGGACAAGAGCGACCTTGCCGACCGGGTGGCCGCGCTTGCCAGGCTGCGCTCCGAAGAAGGCTACATGGCCGAATGGCGCCGGCAGGCCGACGGGTCGATCCTCTTTGCGGAGAACCATTGCCCGATCTGCATGGCGGCGACGGCCTGCCAGGGCTTCTGCCGTGCCGAGCTGGAGGTCTTCCGGGCCGTGCTCGGCCCCTCAGTGGAAATCGAGCGCGCCGAACACATCGTCAAGGGCGGGCGCCGCTGTACCTATGTGATCCGGGAAAAGGGCGCCTAAGGCGCGCCTGGCCGAACGTTCCTAACGCTCAGTCGAGCCGTATGGTCGCCGATTTGAGGGCCGCCGGGTCGGCGGAAAATCCCACATGCAGAATGACGTCGCCGGGCTCCACGAGCGGTTTCAGGTCGGCGCCCGGATAGGCGAAGGCATCTCGGTCCAGCCAGAAGGTGACGGCGTGGGTTTCGCCGGGCGCAAGTTCGATGCGGGCGAAGTCCTTCAATTCCAGCACGGGGCGCGCGATCCGCGCCACCGGGTCGGTGAGGAACAGGAACACCACCGCCTCGCCGGCCCTTGCGCCGTCATTGGTGACGATCGTCTCCACCTCGACCTTGTCTCCCATCGTCACCGACGGCTCCGTCAGGCTGAACGTCGTGTAGGACAGCCCGGCGCCGAACGGCAGCAGCGGCGCGTTCGGCATGTCGAGATACTGGCTGGTGTATTTGTTGCCGACGACCAGCGGCCGGCCGCCGCGTCGGGCGGCGTAGTGGATCGGCACCTGGCCCACATGTTGCGGCCAGGTCACGGCCATCCGCGCCGTCGGATTGACCCGGCCGGTCAGGATATCGGCAACGGCTGGGCCCGCCTCGGTGCCCGGAAACCAGCACATGACGACCGCGGCGGCCTTTTCGAACACTTCCGGCATGACGATCGGCCGGCCGGCAAAGAGCAGCACGATGACGGGCCTGCCGAGCGCCAGCACCTTTTCGGCGAACGCCTCCTGGCGGCCGGGCAGGTCGATGCGGGCGCGGCTGGCGGCCTCGCCGCTCATCCAGCCGGCCTCGCCGATGCACAGGACGACGTGGTCGGCCTTGCGGGCAAGGTCGAGGGCCTTTGCCGTCTCGGCCTCATCGTCGCCGTTGCCGTCGATGGTGACGCCTCTTGCATGGTCGATGGTGGTGCCGGGGAGGGCGGCCTTGAGGCCCTCAAGAACGCCGACGGCTTCCGCGCCGCGGCCGGCGCCCGCCCAGGAGCCGAGCATGTCGTCGCGCGCGTCCGTCAGCGGACCGATCAGCGCGATGCGGCCGGGGGCCTCGTCCAGCGGCAGGGCGCCGCCCTCGTTCTTCAGGAGCACCATCGATTTCGCCGCAGCCTTCCTGGCGACGGCACGGCAGCGCTTCGTCGGCGGTGCCGGCTCCGGCGTCTCGTCCTGGCAGCGCCGATAGGGATCGTCGAAGAGGCCTAGGCGGTCCTTGAAGTCGAGCACCCGCAGCACTGCGGCGTTGAGGGTCTCCATGGTGACGCGGCCGCGCGACAGCGCCTCGTCGAGGCCCTTCTCATAAGCATAGGACACCATGTCGACGTCGACGCCGGCATTCAGTGCCAGCGCCGCGGCCTCGGCGAGATCGCCGGCAACGCCGTGCGGGATCAGCTCGCCGATCGCCCCGTAGTCGCTGATGACGAGGCCGTCGAAGCCCCATTCGCCGCGGGCCTTTCCGGTAATCAGCGCCTTGTGGGCGGTGAGCGGCAGGCCGCCGATGTCGGTGAAGGCCGGCATCAGGGCTGCAGCGCCCTCGGCGATGCCGGCCTGGAACGGCGGCAGGTAGACCTCGGCGAGTTCGCGTTCGGAGAGGTCGACCTCGGCATAGTCACGGCCGGCGCGCGAGGCGCCGTAGCCGACGAAATGCTTGACGGTGGCGACGACGCCGGAAATGGCGCGGCTGCCGTTGCGCCGGCCCTGGTAGCCGCGCACCTTGGCGCGGGCAAAGCGCATCGCCACCAGCGGATCCTCGCCGGGGCCCTCGACGCCGCGGCCCCAGCGCGGGTCGCGGGCGATGTCGAGCATCGGCGCGAAGACGAGATCGAGGCCGGCCTCTGCCGATTCCGTCGCCGCCTCGCGGGCGGTTTCCTCCCACAAAGCCGGATCGAAGGCGCCGGCCTCGGCGAGCGGCATCGGAAACACGGTGCGAAAGCCGTGGATGACGTCGAAGGCGAAGAACAGGGGAATGCCGAGCCGGGTCTCCTCCACCGCGATCTTCTGGGCGCGCCGGGCCGGGCCGCGGCCATAGAGATTGAAGATGCTGCCGACCCTGCCGGCGCGCAGCGCCCCGGTGACGTCGCCGGCGACGACGGGGCCGGTGACCGCATAGTCGGCCGAGAGCATGTTGAGCTGGCCGATCTTCTCGGCAAGCGTCATGCGGTCGATGAGGTCGGACGGAAACGTCATGCTGGCAGGCCCTTTTTTCGGTGATCCCCGGTTCTTTTTCGATACGAGGAACTCGCCCCCTCATAATTCATTCACCGCGCACTAGTTAAACTTCCTTCGCATCAGTGGGGTCGATTTTTATGGATAACCGCGACGAGACTGGGGCGCCGCGACGGAAGGGTGTGCGGCCCCCGGTCTTTGAGGAACGGCTCAGCCGCCAGCTCCTGACGCTGGCGCGCTCGATCAACGGGACGCCCGGGCGCACCGGTCTCTACGTGCTGTGTGCGTTGATCACCGGCGTCATCATCGCGACGGCGGCCGCCCAAGTCTGGCTCAACGCCTGGAACGAGCCGTTCTACAACGCCATCGAGAAGAAGGACCTCGACGGGTTTTTCACCCAGCTCGGCGTCTTTGTCATGATCGCCGCGGTGCTCCTTCTCCTCAACGTGGCGCAGCGCTATCTCGACATGACGATCGCGCTGAAGCTGAGGCAGATGGCCACCGGCGACCTCATTGAAAACTGGATGAGCCACAAGCGGGCGGCGCGGATCGGCCGCGCCGGGCAGATCGGCGTCAATCCGGACCAGCGCATCCACGAGGATGCCAACCACCTGACAGAGCTGACGACCTCGCTCGGCGTCGGGCTCTTACAGGCGACGCTGCTCCTTTCCAGCTTCATCGGCGTCCTCTGGGTGCTGTCGCAGGGCGTCGTCCTGAAGATGTTCGGCTACAGCTTCTCTATCCCCGGCTACATGGTCTGGGCGGCGCTGCTCTATGCGATCACCGGCTCGGCGTTCTCCTGGCTGGTCGGCCGGCGGCTCGTGAAGCTGCAGCAGACCCGCTACGCCCGCGAGGCGGACCTGCGCGTGGCGCTGGTGCAAGGCGCGGAGCATTCCGACGGCATCGTCCTCAACAATGGCGAGCGGCACAAGCGCGAGGCGCTGATCGGCGATCTCGACAAGCTGCTCGATGTGTTGCGCCGGATCGTCATGGCGACCGTCGGGCTGACCTGGCTCACCGCCGGCTATGGCTGGGTGGCGCTTGTGTTTCCGATCATCGTCGCCGCGCCGGCCTATTTCGGCGGCTCGCTCTCCTTCGGCGAACTGATGATGGTGGTCGGCGCCTTCAACCAGGTGCAGCAGTCGCTGCGCTGGTTCGTCGACAACGCCAGCACCATCGCCGACTGGCGGGCATCGCTGCTGCGCGTCATGAATTTCCGCCAGGCGCTGATGCAGATCGACGATTTCGAGGCCGGAGCGGAACGCTTCGAGCGCGTCGAGCATCCGCAAGGCCTCTTTGCCCTCGACGACGTGGTGGTGATGAGCGCGCACCGGCGGACCCGGGCCAGCGAGGCGCATCTGACCGTCAAGCCGGGCGAGCGGGTGCTCTTCACCGGGCTTCCTGGCGCCGGCAAGGGCATCTTCTTCCTGGCCATCGGCGGCCTGTGGAACTGGGGCAGCGGGCGCATCAGCCTGCCGCCGGCCGAGGACACCGTGTTCCTGGCGCAGCGCCCGTTCGTGCCGCCGGGCTCGATCCGCACCATCCTCACCTACACCAACGGCGTCCACCCGATGGACGACGATGACATGAAGGCGGCGCTGAAGCGGGTCGGTCTCGGCCATCTCGGCGACGCGCTCGACCGGGTCGAGCGCTGGGACCGGGAACTGACCAACCAGGACCGGCAGTTGCTGGCGCTCGCCCGCGTCCTCCTGATGAAGCCGAAATGGGTGTTCAGCGACGGCATGATCGACATGATCCGGGAGACCCAGCCCGACCTCATCCATGCCATCTTCGACGAGGAACTTGCCGGATCGTCCCTGATCAGCATCTACAACAAGCCGATCAAGAACGCGCTCTACGACCGGCTGGTGGCGCTGACCTCCGAGGTCGAGGGCGAGGCGGCCGAGCCGGGACCGGCGACCGCGACCGACATCCGGCTTGCCGACCAAGGTGGCGCCGTGGGGCCGGAAGGCAACCCGATCCCCGATCCGGCCTGAGGCGGAAGACCCCATGAAAACAGCGCAAAAGGGCGGGCCGCTCAGCGACGCCGAACTCTTCGCCCGCGTCCAGGAGCATACCTTCCGCTGGTTCTGGGAGCGGGCGGATGCGTCGTCCGGCATGGTGCCGGACCGGACTTCGTCGCGGGGGGGCATTGTCGCCACCGGCGGCACCGGCTTTGCCGTCATGGTGCTGATCGTCGGTGCGGAGCGCGGCTTCATTTCGCGCGAGGCGGCGCTGGAGCGGACGACGCTGATTGTCGCCACCCTGGAGCGTGCCGATCTCTACCACGGCGCCGTGCCGCACTGGCTCGATGTGCGGACCGGCAAGACCGAGCCGTTCTCGGAAAAGGACGACGGCGGCGACCTCGTGGAGACCGCGCTCCTCATGCAGGGGCTGTTGACCGCGCGCGAATATTTCGACCGCGACGAGGCGGCCGAGCGGGACCTGCGCGAGCGGATAAATGCCCTCTGGCACGCCGTCGACTGGCCGTTCTACAAGACGGCCGGCGACGATGTGCTGCTCTGGCACTGGAGCCCGAATTTCGGCTTTGCCATCGACCACGCGATCCGCGGCTGGAACGAGTGCCTGATCACCTATGTGCTCGCCGCCGCCTCGCCGACCCATCCGATCGACCCCGAACTCTACCATCGCGGCTGGGCGACGGGCCCCGTCTTCGTCAACGGCGAGACGGCCTATGGCGTGACGCTGCCGCTGGGCCCGCCGCTGGGCGGCCCTTTGTTCTTCGCCCACTATTCCTTCCTCGGCCTCGATCCGCGCGGGCTGGTCGACCGCTATGCCGATTATTTCCAGCAAAACCGAGGGCACGTGGAGATCAACCGCGCCTATTGCATCGCCAACCCGAAGGGTTTCGCCGGCTACGGGCCGGATTGCTGGGGCCTGACGGCGAGCGACAACCATCAGGGCTATGCGGGCCACTCGCCGACCAACGATTTCGGCGTCATCACCCCGACGGCGGCGCTTTCCAGCTTTCCCTACGCCCCTGAAGCCGCGATGGTGGCGATGCGCCATTTCCACGACGATCTGGGCGCGCGGATCTGGACCGACTGGGGTTTTGTGGATGCCTTTTCCGAGGAACACGACTGGACCTCAACCGAGCACCTCGCCATCGACCAGGGGCCGATCGTCATCATGATGGAGAACCACCGCTCCGGGCTCCTCTGGCGGCTCTTCATGCGGGCGCCGGAGGTGCGCGCCGGGCTAGACCGCCTCGGCTTTTTCCCGCCGAAGGTGGCGTGATGGCGGGGCTCGACGCCTGGATCGACGGGGAGGAGGCGGTGGCGCGGCGGAACATGTTGGCCGCCATCTCCGCGACCCATCTCGTCCATCGCCGGCCGGCCTTCGGGCAGGTTGTCCGCCCGGCGAAGGGCTCGGTGCTCGCCTCGCCGGTTTCCGCGTACTACGACCCCGATCCGGACTATTTTTTCCATTGGCAGCGCGATACGGCGGTCATTCTCGGCGCGCTCGTCGCCCTCATCGACGACGGAATTTTTGGGAAGGACGGTCACGAAACGATCGCTGACATCGTCCGCTTCACTCTGTCGCTCGATGCCCTCGACGGCAGGGCTATGGCCGCGGACCCTTCGTTCGGCGAGGCCGCGGCGCCGGAGGTGCGGCAATATCTGCGGTCCCGTGAGGAGCTTTCGGAGGTCCATGGCGACCGCGTGCGCATGGAGCCGCGCTTCAACCCGGACGGCACGCTCGACATCCTCGGCTGGGGCCGGCCGCAGATCGACGGCGTCGCCGCACGGGCGCTGGTGCTCCGCGACTACGGGAATCGTCATGGTTTTTCGCAGGATCTGCGCCGGCTCGTCGATGCCGATATCGATTTCACCCTGCGCCATGCCAGCATGGAGAGCGTCGACATCTGGGAGGAGCGGCTTTGCGCCGATTACTACACCCGCTCGGTGCAGGCGGCCCTGCTCGGGAGTGCGGCACGGGATGCGGGCGATCCTGCGCGAGCGGAGGTATTCGGGGAAGCGGCGAACCGGCTTGGAACTCTTCTCGACGCCCATTGGTCGCCGGAGCGCGCCTGCTACCGGGCGGCCGCCGGAACAGGCATTCCCGGAGACCGGGACATCGATTTCGCCGTCGTCTTCGCGGCGCTCCATAGCGGGCGCACCACCGGCCCCCATTCCATCGCCGATCCGCGCATCCAGGCGAGCTTTGCGACGCTCGCCGACATCTTCGCCGAGGACTACGCCATCAACCGCGGCCGGCCGGCACCCGCCATGGGCCGGTTTCGGGGCGACGTCTACCAGAGCGGCGGCGCCTATTTCTTCTCGACGCTCGCCGCGGCCGAACTCTTTTATCGGCTCTCCGCGCTGGCGGCGGAGGGCGGCCTCACGGCCACGTCTGAAAACGCCCGTTTTTTTGCGCAAACCGGCATTGAGGCGGTAATGGGCCATCGGCAGGTTTCAGACGCCCTGATCGCCCGCGGCGACGGCTTTCTCGACACGGTCAAGGCGTTCACACCCGCGGACGGCGCCCTGTCCGAACAGTTCGACCAGGACGACGGCCGCCAGACCTCGGCAAAACACCTGACCTGGAGCTATGCGGCTTTTCTCACTGCTGCTTCCGCGCGGCGGGAGGCCACGCGGTCAATCGGGCCGGCGTGCAAGGGCTAGCGTCCAGCGCCAAGAAAACCATTTCGATGGCATTGCGAGCTTAGCGACGCAATCCGGATCGGCGGAACAGCCAAGCACTGAATGGCGCCATGCCCTCCGTCGTCATCCCGGTCGGAGCGCAGCGGAGAGCCGGGATCCATTGCCCCTCTCGACGGCGTAGCCCGGTGCGGATTTCGCACGATGCCCGGCCCGGCTCACCCTGCCGCGAGACGAAAAAAGCGACATACCGCGCTGACAGGGGCAATAGGCCCCGGCTCGGGGGCCGGGGTGACGACGGAGGTCTTGGCAGGCCGGAGTGACCCGTTCGCAAGGTGGGCACCCGGCACGCCATGTGCCATCCGCTGCGCGCGACTGCCGGCTTGACCCGGTCGCCTGTGCGGCTTAAGCGATTGAAAAACAACGGCCCTATGGATTGCCGGGTCAAGCCCGGCAATGATGCCAGGTGGTGGGCTGGGTTGGAACCGTACGATGGCGGAGCGCTAGGGGACAGGCAGGGTGTGACCGACGATAGTGCTGAGAGCAGCCCGAGATGGACCGGTATCACCGCCCGAACTCTGTCGCGGCAGGCAGCGGCGGCGGCCGAGATGCTAAGCGACGCCGGCGCAGCGCCGGGCCGACCCGTCGCCGTCGTCACGACCTCTGCCGCCGCGATTGCGATCCTTGCCCATACCGCGCCGCTGCTGCCGGTGCCGCTGTTTCCCATCGACCCGAGCCTGCCGGACAACGTGATTGCCGATCTCCTCGACCAGGCCGGCGTCGATCTGGTTGTTGCGGACCGGCCGTTTGCGGGTCGGACCCATATCGCGACCGCAGACGTGCTTTCTGCTCCGGCCGGCGCCGAGGTTCCCTGGCGGGCGCCGGACGGCATTGCGCTCCTGATCGCCACCAGCGGCAGTTCGGGCCGGCCCAAGGCCGTGATGCTGACGGGAGCGGCGCTGGCCGCCGCCGCAAAGGCGAGTGAAGCCGCAACGCCGCTCGGACCCGGCGACGTCTGGCTCGCGTCCTTGCCGCTCTTTCACATCGGCGGCTTTTCGATCCTCACCCGCTCTGCCCTTGCCGGGGCGACGGCGCTGATCCATGAGCGGTTCGATGCCGAGCGGGTCATGGAATCTCTGAAGGCCGGCGGCGTCACCCATCTGTCGCTGGTGCCGGCGATGCTCTCCCGGCTATGCGATCGCGAGGCCTCACCTGCGACCTTGAAACATGTGCTCGTCGGCGGAGCGGCGCTTTCCGTCGACCTTGCCGAGCGGGCTGCCGGCCTCGGCTGGCCGATCCAGCCGACCTACGGCATGAGCGAGGCGGCGTCGCAGATCGCGACGCTGGCGAGCTTGCCGCGGCCGTGGCGCGCCGGCCATGTCGGCCCGCCGCTTCCCGGCGCCGAAGTGGCGCTCGCGGATGATGGCCGGATGAAGGTGCGTGGGGGAATGCTGATGGCGGGGTATGCCAATCCCGGCCTCGCGCCCGGCGACGGGCTTGAGGATGGCTGGTTCGTCACCGCCGATCTCGCCGAGATCGGGCCGGACGGCATTACCGTCCTCGGCCGCGCCGACGACGTCATCGTCAGCGCCGGCAAAAAAGTGCTGCCGGCGATGGTCGAGGGGCTCGTTTCGGCGTGTCCCGGCATCGAGACGGTGGCCGTCGCCGGCCGGCCGGATGCGATCTGGGGGGAGGTCGTGGTGGCGATCTATCGGGGAACGGCATTGCCGGAAGACGTGCTTTCCTGGTGTCGGGAGAATGTGGCGAGCGCGCTGCGGCCGCGGGCGGCGCTGAAGGTCGCGGCATTTCCGGAACTCGCCAATGGCAAGCCGGACCGCTCAGCCCTCAAACGCCTCGCCGCAAGCGACGACGTCGAGACCGAGGCCGGCACCTGCGGGAAGGACTAGACGGCCGTTTGCGATCGCCGGGCCCTCCGCCACGTCGCGCGTGAGCCAGCCGAGGGTGCCAAGGCCATGGACGGCGTTTTCGGCAAGGCTCGCGGCGAGGTGGGCGGCGGCCGTCACGCCGACGGCGGAATCGACCACCGAGGTCAGCACCAGCTCGATGCCGGCCGCGCGCGCCTTTTCGGCAAGGGCGAGGGTGGCGCGGATACCGCCGAGCCGGGCCGGTTTGACGACGAAGCGGCGGACGGCGCCGGCCTCCAGGAGCGCATCCGGGCCAAGCACCGGCAGGGACTCGTCGGCGGCGAGCGGAAAGGGCAGGTCCGCCTGGAGCGTTGCGAGCGCGTCCGGCGTCGGCTCGGCGAGGGGCTCTTCCACGCCGTCGATGGGCCAGTCGGCGATGGCCGTCAGGAACCGTCTTGCGTCCGCCACGCACCAGGCGCGGTTGGCGTCGAGGCGAAAGGCGAGGCGCCCCTCTGCCGCCTTGATGACTTTTCGTAAGCCGGCTAATTCATTTTCAACAGTGCCGATACCGACCTTGATCTTGGCGACGGCAAAGCCGGTCTTTGCCGCCGCTTCCGCCCGTGCGGCGCAGCCGTCGTCGAGGGGGCCGAGCGCTGCGTTGATGGCGACGCTTGATGGGGCGCCGGATCGTAGGTGCCGTGTGAGCGGCACCCCTTCACGCCGCGCTTCGAGATCGAACAGCGCTGTCTCGATGGCCCAGCGCACCTCCGGCACGGGCGATAGCTCGCTGCCATCGGCGAGCAGTTCCGCCGCCTCTCGGCCCTTGAGGATTCGCGCTGCGTCGGCCAATGCTTCGAAAGCTCTTGCATGGCCGTCCGTTCCCGAACTCGGCAGCGGGGCGCAGTCGCCCCAGCCGGTGATGCCGTCCTCTCCGGTTACGGCCAAAAGCTGGCCGCGGCGCTCGTGGAGCGTCGTGCGCGCGGCCGCCCAGGGCCGCACCAGCGGCAGGGCGTAGGGGTGGACGGCGATGCCGGTGACTGTCATCAGGGCCGGCGCGGATAGCGGGTGAAGTCTGGTTTGCGCTTTTCGTTGAAGGCGTTGCGGCCTTCCTGGCCCTCGGCGGTCATGTAGTAGAGCGCGGTGGCGTTGCCGGCGAGTTCCTGGATGCCCGACAGCCCGTCCGTGTCGGCGTTGAAGCCGGCCTTGAGGACGCGCAGCGCCGTCGGCGACAGCACCAGCATCTCGCGGCACCAGGCGACGGTCTCGAGCTCCAGCTCGGCGAGCGGCACGACAGCGTTGACGAGACCCATCTCAAGTGCCTGTTTCGCGTCGTATTGCCGGCACAGGAACCAGATTTCCTTGGCCTTTTTCAGCCCGACCGTGCGCGCCATCAGGCCGGCGCCGAAGCCGCCGTCGAAGCTGCCGACGCGCGGGCCGGTCTGGCCGAAGCGGGCGTTGTCGGCGGCGATCGTCAGGTCGCAGACGAGGTGCAGCACGTTGCCGCCGCCGATCGCCCAGCCGGCGACCATGGCGACGACCGGCATCGGCAGGGTGCGGATCATGCGCTGCAGGTCGAGGGCATTGAGGTGGTTGACGCCGGTGGTGTCCTTGTAGCCGCCGTCCTCGCCGCGGATCTTCTGGTCGCCGCCGGAGCAGAAGGCCTCGGTGCCGGAACCGCACAGGATCACCGCGCCGACGTCCGGGTCGAGCCGGGCCTTTTGCAGCGCGACCATGATCTCTTCCAGGGTCTCCGGCCGGAATGCGTTGTGGACGTGCGGCCGGTTGATGGTGATGCGGGCGATGCCCTCAAAGGTCTCGAACAGGATGTCGGAGAAGTCGGTGCCGGGAACGGGGCGCCAGTCGAAGGTCTCGGTGCTCATGGGGGCGGTCATGGGGGCTTTCTCCCTTGTCGTTATCGGGCGGCGAAGAAGGCGCGGAAGCGGGCGAGGCTGGCCGCGCGATCGATGGGCAGGCGGATGACGCTGGCGGCGGGTCTTTTCAGCGCCGCGAGGATCCCGGCGACGGCGGCGTCGTTGGAGGTGACGGTTTCGGCCTCGATGCCGAAGGAGCGGGCGGCGCCAGCGATGTCGAGGGTCGAGGGCGTCAGCCAGCCTTCCTGAAATTCCGGCAGCACGGTCTGCGGCAGATGGTCGAAGATGGCGCCGCCGCTATTGTCGAGGACGAGGATGGCGAGCGGCAGGTCGGCGCCGAGGGCAAGGGCGCCGAGGTCGTGCTGGAAGGCGAGGTCGCCGATAACGGCGACGGTCGGGCCGAACGCACTGGCGATGCCGAAGGCGGCCGACAGCGTGCCGTCGATGCCGCTGACGCCGCGGCTGCCGAAGAGGCGGATGCCGGAGGCGGGGCGGCCCGCGAGCCAGTCGAGGGCGCGTACCGGCAGGGAATTGGCCATGACGAGAGGCGTTGCGGCGGGCAGGGCGCGGACCAGCCGGCGCAGCACCGTTCCCTCGAAGGGGGTGTCTTCGTCGCAGGCTCGTTCCGCCGCCTCGGTGGCGGCCGCGTCGAGGGCCTGGACCTGTTCGAGCCAGTCGGCCGGTGCCGGCGGGCCGTTGAGGGCTCGGTAGAGGGCGGTGGCATCGGCGGTGAGGGTGTGGGTGGCCGTGCCTTCCGGGTCGGCGATCCGCGACGACGATCCGACGACGATCTGGGGGCGGCCGGCCGCCTTCTTCAGCCAGTCGGAGAGCGCTCGGGAGATCGGCGCGCCGCCGAGGCGCAACAGCCAGTCGGCGGGCGGTGCGTTGCGCGAAACCTGATCGGGATGGGCGAGGACGGTGGCGCCGGCGCGCGGGTCGAAACGCAGGCCCGAGAGGGCATCGGCAAAGACCGGCACTTGGAGGCGCTCGGCGAGGTCGAAGATCGCCGCCCGGCTTTCGGGGCCAAGGTCCTCCGTGCCGCAGACGATGGCGCCGCGGCCTTGGGCGATGACCTGTGACAGGGTATCGAGCGCTGCGGGCGTTGGTGCTGGCGCCGAGGTCAGGGTCTGCGCTGCGGGCGCACCGGGTTTGGGCGCAGCGATGTCGGCAGATGGCACCAGCGGCTCGCGCAGCGGCACGTTGATGTGTACGGGACCGAGGAGCGGGCCGAGGCTTTGGGCGACGGCGCGGGCGGCGAAGGGGGCGAGCCAGCCGGACTCCTCTTCGGCCGGCGGCAGTTGGTGGAAGGCGCGGGCGTGGCTGGAAAAGAGGCCGATCTGGTCCATGGTCTGGTTGGCGCCGCAGTTTTGCAGCTCCGGCGGCCGGTCGGCGGAGAGAAGGATCAGCGGCACGCGCGCCATATCGGCCTCGACAACGGCCGGCAGCCAGTTGGCGATCGCCGAGCCGGAGGTGGCGATGAGGACGACAGGCTTTTGCTCCGCCTTGGCGAGGCCGAGGGCGTGGAAGCCTGCCACCCGTTCGTCGAGGACCATGCGGCAGGCGATGGCGGGATGGCGGAGGGCCGCCAGCGTCAGCGGGGTCGAGCGCGAGCCCGGCGAGATGACGGCACGGGTGACGCCGGCGCCGGCAAGGCCGCCAATGAGCGCCGCAGCCCAGCGAAAGGTGACGTCGGCCGGATTGCTCATGGGTCGGAAAAGAGATTGAGGAGGGTGGAGAGCTTCAGGTCGGTCTCGGTCCATTCGCGCCCGGGATCGGAGCCCGCGACGATGCCGGCACCGGCCCAGAGCACGGCCGTGCGGTCCTCCACATAGGCGGAGCGCAGCACCATCGCCGCCTCGCCGTCGCCGTTGCGGTCGATCCAGCCGGCAACGCCGGTGTAGAGGCCGTCGCGGCCCTCGTTCATTTCGCCGAGCCAGTCGAGGGCGGCCTTGCGGGGGGCGCCCAGCACCGCCGGTGTCGGGTGGAGGCGCGCAACGACGTCGAGGAAGCCGGTGCCGGGCTTCAGCGTTCCGGAAATCTCCGTCCACAGGTGCTGGACCTGGCGCAGGCGCATGATGGCGGGTGCGTCCGGGCGCTCGACGGTGGCGCAGACCTCGGCAAGGGCTTCGGAGATGGTATCGGCGACGATGGCGTGTTCCTCGCGCTCCTTCGGCGAGGCAAGCAGCTCGGCGGCGGCCATTGCATCGGCCGCCCGAGAGGCGTGGCGTCGCGTGGTGCCGGCGAGCGCGGCGCTGGAGACCCGCGATCCGCGCTTCACAGCGAGGCGCTCCGGGCTTGCCGCCACCACATGGCCGGGGCCATGGGGCAGGCAGAAGGTCGCGCAGGAAGGGTGCAGCGTCGCCAGCCGATCGGCCAGCGCCCTGGCATCGGCGCGGCCGGCAAGTCGGACCGTCAGCTTTCTCGCCAGCACCGCCTTTGCCAGCCGTCCTTCGGCGATCGCCGCGGTGGTGCGGCGGACCCTGTCGGACCAGTCGGCAAGGTCGGAGCCGGGGATGCGGGCGGCGATCGCGGGAAGGGTTCTCTCGGTGCCACCGCCGAGAAGCGAGCGGGCGTCCTCCAGCCAGCGCAAGGCGGCGACGGGGACGGGCACGGCGCCCCTGAGGAGGCTCACGGTCAGGGTCGTGTGGCCGTCCGCGCGCCGCAGCAGCACGCGCGGCACCCAGAGTTCCGGCAGGGCCGGGTCGAGGGCAGGCGGCATGGTCCAGAAGGCGAGGGGCGGGGCGTCGATGTCGCCGAGGGCGGTCCAGGCCGCGCGATGGGCTTCGAAGGCAGCCGGCTCGGCAAGGGCGATGCGGAACGCCTCACCGGCCGCGTAAAGCGCGCAATCGCCGTCGGGCGACAGCCAGCGGCAGTCGCCGGCGGGGTGGATCGACGGCAGATCGTTCGGGAGCTCGACAGTCAGGCTGACGAGGTGGCCGGCGGGCACGGCCGCGATGGCGTCCATCGCCGCCGTAATCGCATGCTCCAGCCGCGCCAGCGGATCGGCGCGCGGGACGGGCTGGGAGGTCCGGTCGAGCAGATTCGGAACGGGCATGGGCGTTTCTGCGTGAAAAAAGCGTCCCAACCGCTTTACCCAGAAACGGGGGCAAGTGTCAAAACATGTTGACACATGCGACGTGACACCTCGCGTGGCGGGTCCGGGCTTGTTCGGCCGGAACGCGCATTTTTCCTCGGTCTCAAGTGCCTGCCGGTCGAGGTTCCGGCTGCAGCCATCGATATGAGCGTCGCCCAAGACGGCGACGCCGCCGGGAATTGCCCGGCGGCGTCGGATTGCGATCTGGGGCCACCCATGGGGTCGGGAGGTCCGGCCAAACGGGGGGCTTACGGGACGCCTCGCGAGAGGCGCCCCGATTTCGTTCACTCCACCGGGACGGCGGCGAGCTCCGGCTCGTCGTGGTGGTGGTGTTCCTTCACCGGCTTCAGGAACAAATTGGCGAAGAAGGCGACCACCAGCAATGCTGCCATGACATACATGGTCGTGTTGTAGAGGCTCGGCGTCGGATCGATCGTGCCGGCCGGCGCGATTTCCATCAGCTTGGCGATGGTCACCGTCTTGGCCGCGACGAGCTGGTCGAGCTGGGCGATCGGCGCACCGAATTTTTCGGCAAAGGCGGCCGGGTCGACCTTGCTCGCCAGATCCTGGATGGCATTGCCCACCGACATCTGCCGCAGCGAGGTGATGGCCAGCGGCCCGAGCACGCCGGCCGTCGACCACGCCGTCAGCAGACGGCCGTGGATGCCGCCCACATGCATGGTGCCGAACATGTCGGCGAGATAGGCCGGCACGGTGGCGAAGCCGCCGCCATACATGGAGAAGATGACCATGGTCGCGGCGTAGAAGCCGATCAGGTAGATCATCGACGGGTCGGACGCCCCGGCGTCGGCGAAATACGGGATCGACAGGTAGAGCAGGGTGCCGAGGACGAAGAAGCACATATAGGTGGCCTTGCGTCCGATATAGTCCGAGGTCGAGGCCCAGAAGAACCGCCCGACCATATTGAAGACCGAGATCATCAAGACGTAGGTCGAGGCGAAGGCCGCGGTCACGACGAGCGGCATCGTGGTGCCGAAGATCTCCGACATCATGGTCTTGGCGACGCCGATGACGCCGATGCCCGCCGTGACGTTGAAGCACAGCATGATCCAGAGCTGCCAGAACTGCGGCGTCTTCAGCGCCTGGTCGATATGGACGTTGTTCTGGGTGATCATGCCGGAGGCGACCGGCTTCGGCTGCCAGCCTTCCGGCTTCCAGCCCTCGGCCGGGACGCGGTAGCTGAAGGCGGCGATCACCATGACGATGAAATAGACGATGCCGAGGGTCATGAAGGTCATCGCCGCGCCGGTGTTGCCGGTGCCGATGACATAGACGCCGGCCTCGCCGCCGCCCGGAAGGTTTGCCGCCTGCTGGGCCGAGGCGATCACCACCTCGACCTTGCCGGCCGCGGTCGTTGCGAACACCCGGCCGCCCTCGACGACGGTCTCCACGGCCTCGCGGGCGCCGAGATATTCGGGCGCCTTGGCGTAGAGCGCGAGCAGCCAGCCCTTGACCGGGGCGGCGATCATGGCGCCGCCGCCGAAGCCCATGATGGCCATGCCGGTCGCCATGCCGCGCCGGTCCGGGAACCAGCGGATCAGGGTCGAGACCGGCGAGACGTAGCCGAGGCCGAGGCCGCAGCCGCCGAGGACGCCGTAGCCGAGATAGATCAGCCAGAGCTGATGGCTCATGATCCCGAAGGAGCCGATGATGAAGCCGCCGCCCCACAGGAACGCGGCGACGACGCCGACCATGCGCGGGCCGACATCCTCAAGCCATTTGCCGGCGAAGGCCGCGGCAAGGCCGAGGAAGACGATGGCGACGGAGAAGATCCAGACCACCGAACTGAGGTTCCAGTCGTCGGCCGCAGGGGCGACGACGCCGAGTTCGCGGGTCAGGGCGGGGTTGAAGACCGACCAGGCGTAGACCGAGCCGATGCAGAGATGGATTGCGATGGACGCCGGCGGTACGAGCCAGCGATTGAAGCCGGGCCTGGCGACGATGTGTTCCTTGCGCAGGAACCCCGGCGCGCCGCCGGAATGGGCGTTGCTCATGAGCCTTTCCTCCCTTTGTTGGTCGGCAGCTTCTGGCGGGCATCGGCCCGTCGGCTGCCGTGTGCGACAACGTGTCATTGCACGTGTGGGCGGATTCTTGGCCGGACGCAGCTTGATCTGTCAATAAAAATATATAGATAATACAATAACGTAGACGGACAAGATGGCGGAGCGTAACCGCTCTTTCGGCGTCAATTGCGACATCTTGTCCGTCCTGCCTGCAAGATATGCGCGCAAGTGCGACATTTTGTCCAAATCAGGCGTTTTCGCTCTGGGGCAGAAAAATTGTGAAGCGGCTGCCCTTGCCGGGTGTCGAGGCCGCCGTGATGCGTCCGCCGGCGCGCGAGACCAGCGTCTGGCTGATCGACAGGCCGAGCCCGGTGCCCTGGGCCTGCTTGGTGGTGAAGAACGGATCGAAGATGCGCTTCAGCGTGTCGGGCGGCATGCCGACGCCGGTGTCCTCCACGACGATGGCGACGCCGCCGGTGCCGTCCTCGGCGTCACGGACCTGGAGCGTCAGCCGGCCGCCCTCCGGCATGGCGTGGACGGCGTTGAGGATCAGGTTGACGACCACCTGCTGCAGTTCGGTGCGGGCCATCAGCACGGAGCGGCCCGAGGCGAAATCGGTCGCCGTTTCGATCTCGGCCGCCTCGGTCTGGTGGCGGGTCAGCACCAGGCAGTCCTGCACGACTTCTGCCGGCGAGATGACGTTGGCGGCGCCGGAATATTCCGACGGTCGCGCGAACTGCAGGAGCTTGGAGACGATCGAGCCGATGCGGTAGACCTGATCGTCGATCAGGCGGAACTCGGTCTTGACCTTGTCGGTCTCGTCGCCGAGCAGGGTGCGGGCCACTTCCAGATTGCCCTGGATGACGGCGATCGGATTGTTGATCTCGTGGGCGACGCCGGCGGTGATCTCGCCGACGGCCGCGAGCTTTTCCGACATGATCAGCCGCTCGGTCGCCCGCTCCAGCTTGCGGTTGGTTTCCTTGAGGTCCTTGGTGCGCTCTTCGACCTTTTGATTGAGCTGGCCGGCCCAGTCGCGAAGCTGCCGGTCGCGCTCCTGGAGCTGGTCGAGAAGCCCGTCCAGATGCCCCGCCACCCGGGTGATCTCGTTGTCGCCGTCATGCACGTTGTTGCGGGCGTCGAGGTCGCCGGCCTCGACCCGGGCAATGGTCTGGGTCATGCGTTCCAGCGGCAGGAAGATGCGGCCGGCCCAGCGCAGGAAGATCGGTACCGACAGCGCGGCGATCAGCAGGAAGACCAGCGTCAGGGCCAGCACCGAGGTGGTCTTGGCCTGCTGGAACGGGGCTTCCAGGAAGCCGACATAGAGCATGCCGACGCGCTCGCCGCGGCTGTCGACGATCGGCTCGTAGCCGGAGATGTACCAGTCGTTGACGACGAAGGCGCGGTCGAGCCAGACCTTGCCCTCGCCCAGCACCCTTTCGCGCACCGCCGCGGAGACCCGGGTGCCGAGCGCGCGCACGTTCTCGAACAGGCGCACATTGGTGGAGACGCGCACGTCCTCCAGGAACAGCGTCGCGGTGCCCTGGCTGCCCTCCGGCAGGCTGCGCTCGCGGTAGACCAGCGCGTTGATGGTGTCGATGAAGTCGAGGTTGCGGTTGAGGAGGAGCCCGCCGACGAGGGCGGCGCGGCGGCCGTCGGCAAGCGCCACCGGGGCGGCGGAATGGATGACCATGCCGCGGGTCTCCGCCGTGCGGTCGGTCGGGACTGCGGCCCGCGTCTCCACCAGCCGGATCGCGGCGCGCTCGGCGAGCCCCGGCGACAGGGCGTCCAATTCGGCGGGGCCAAAAATGTCGACGACGCTGCGGCGCCGGCCGGCGAGGGCGTCCTGCACCACCGGCCAGGCGCCGACGTCAAAGCCGCCGGGGCCAGAGCGGCCGGTCGTCAGGTAGAGAAAATCGAGGCCGAGGGCCCGGCGCTTCTGCTCGATGAAGGCAGCCCGCGCCGCCGTGTCGTCCAGCACCGCATGGAGCGCCACCGACTGGGCGAGCGCGTCGAGCCGCTCGCCGGAATTCTCCAGGAGCCGACTGAGATACTGGTCGGCGATCGTCAGGTCGCCATTGACCTTGGCGATCAGGATGTCGTCGATCTTGCCGGACCAGCGCAGCATGGTGCTGCCGAGCATCACCGGCAGGAGCACCAGCATCGGCAGCAGGGCGATGACCAGGAGCCGGACCCGGACCGAGCGGAACACCCGCGGCAAGACGGCCATCGCTCAGATGCCCCACGCCGCGCATTTCCGGTCGATGGTCTTGCGCGACACGCCGAGGCGCCGCGCCGCCTCCGACCGGTTGCCGCCGACGGCTTCCAGGGCATGCAGGATCAGGCGGCGCTCGACCTGGTCGAGGGGCTCGATCTGATCGCCGTCCTGGGACACCGGCGCCAGCGTTTCCAGCGGGAAGCGGCCGAAGATCAGCGAGCGCTCGATGAAGTTGCGCAGTTCGCGGATGTTGCCGGGCCAGTCGTAGCGCAGCATGGTCGCGCGGGCTGCGGCATCGATCTCAAGCGGCGGCAGGCCGAGCCGGGCGGCGATCTCGGTCAGGAACAGCTCGGCCAACTCGATGACGTCGGTCTCGCGCTTGGCGAGCGGTGGCATACGGATCTCCACGACGTTGATGCGGAACAGGAGGTCCTCCCGGAACCGGCCCTCGGCGACCTCCTGTTCCAGCGATTTGCTGGTGGCGAGCACGAAGCGCAGGTCGAGCTGGATGGTGCGCTCGGTCCCGACCGGCCGGACGATGCCGTCGTCGAGCACGCGCAGGAGCGCCGACTGCGCCGAGGCGTCGAGCTCGGTCACCTCGTCGAGAAACACCGTGCCGCCCTGGGCCGACGGCAGCAGCCCCTCGCGCAGCCCCTTTGCCCCCAGAAAGGCGCCGGGGACATGGCCGAACAGCTCGATCTCGATCATGTCGGAGGGGATCGCCGCGCAGTTGATCGGCACGAACGGCATGCCGGCGCGGTTGGAGGCCGCGTGCAGGTGCCGCGCCGCAACCTCCTTGCCGGTGCCCGAGGCGCCGGTGATCAGCACGGGCGTGGTCACGTCCTTGATGCGGGAAAGCGTCTCGCGCACGGCACCGATGGCCGGCGAACTGCCGATCAACTGGTGCCGGCGGCGGCGTCCGATATCGGCGCTTTCCAATTCACGCCGCAGCAGCATGTTCTCGCGGCGAAGCTGTGCCATCTGGATGCAGCGGCGCACCGCGTTGAGGAGCTGGTTGGAGCGGAATGGTTTTAGGACGAAGTCGGCGGCGCCGGCCCGCATCGCCTCGATCGCCGTTTCCAGGTCGGCGAAGGCGGTGACCATGATGGTGTCGGTGAAGCCGCCCTTTGAGCGCTGCTCGGCCAGCCAGTCGATGCCCTTGCGGCCGGGCATCATGTTGTCGAGGATCATGACGTCGAAATGCCGCTCGGCAAGCAGCGCGCCCGCCGCCTCGGCCTCGGCGGCTTCGGCCACGAACTGGCAGTAGGGCGCCAGCGTCTTGACGAGGAAATTGCGCATCCCCGGCTCGTCATCGACGACGAGGACGCTCGCCTGCTCCAACCTGTCGGTGAGCTGGGTCCTGGTATCGGTCCGGGTGTCCCTCACTTGTACGGGTTCCTGTTTCCTCCGCCGCCATATTGGCGGAAGAGGGGACTGGATACAGCCCCTTTTCTCAAGCGGCGGGAACCCGCACCTTTTCCATGGCCTGAAGCACCAGCGGGTCGAGGCCCTGGCCGCCGGCATCGACATAGGCGCCAAGCTGGGAGCGCATGCGCGGCTCCCAGAAGTCGTTAATATGGGCGGCGACCTTTTCCGCCCGGTCGGCATTCGGCTGGCTGTTGAAGAAGCCGGCGATCTGGTTGGCCATGTGGACCATCTTTTCAGGCGACATCGGGGTCTCCGTCGACAATGCGCTCCGGCGCGGCATAAAGGTCGAAGCCGCCGCCACGGGCAAAGGCGGCAAGGGTCAGGCCGGCGTCCTCGGCCAGCTTCAAGGCGCGGGCCGTCGGTGCGGAGGCGGCGATGAGCACGGGCGTCCCGGCGACGACCGTCTTCTGCACCATCTCCACCGAGACCCGGCTGGTCAGCACCACGGCGCCGGTGCCGGCATCGATGCCGGCGGTGATGAGCGCGCCGATCAGCTTGTCGAGGGCGTTGTGGCGGCCGACATCCTCGCGGGCAAGGACGATGCCCTTGCCCGGAAGCAGGAACCCGGCGGCATGGACCGCACGAGTCTGGTCGTGGAGCGGCTGCAGGTCGCGTAGCGCCTCCGTAGCCTCAGCCACTTCGGCGGCGGAAAAGACCGGGCCGCCTTCGGGCAGCACAGGGAGCGGGCGCAGGGCCTCTTCCAGGCTGTCGATGCCGCAAAGGCCGCAGCCGATCGGCCCGGTCATCGCCCGGCGGCGCGCCTTCAAGGCCTTGGAGCGGTCCGCGGCGAGCCAGAACCGGGCTTCCAGGCCGTTGTCGTGCTCCAGCACCGTCAGTTCGGCGATCTGGTCCCGCGTCTCGACGATCCCTTCGGACAGGGCAAAGCCGAGAGCAAAATCCTCGATGTCGGCCGGGGTCGCCATCAGGACGGCGTAGGTGGTGCCGTCGAAGACCATGGCGACCGGCTCCTCGTCCGGCAGGCTGCGCATCACGCCGCGCCTTGCGGTCGGCTGCACGGCGATGCCGGGGAGGCTGCGGGCAGCATGGCTGCGGGTTGCGCGGGCTGCCATTCAGCTACTCCGCCGCGTGGACGATGCGGCGCGCGCGTTCCGCCTGTGCCGCATAGTCCTCCTGCCAGTCGCTGGGGCCGTTGGACGGCGCGACCTGCACCGCCGTCACCTTGTATTCCGGGCAGTTGGTGGCCCAGTCGGAGAAGTCGGTGGTGACGACGTTCGCCTGGGTGTCCGGGTGGTGGAAGGTTGTGTAGACGACGCCGGGGCTGACCCGGTCGGTGATCTTGGCCTTGAGGGTCGTCTCGCCGGAGCGGGAGGCGAGCCGCACCCAGTCGCCCTCGGCAACGCCGCGCTGCTCCGCATCGTGCGGATGGATCTCCAGGACGTCCGCCTCGTGCCAGACGACATTGTCGGTGCGCCGCGTCTGGGCGCCGACATTGTACTGGGAGAGGATGCGGCCTGTCGTCAGCAGGAGCGGGAAGCGCGGGCCGGTCTTTTCGTCCGTCGCCAGATATTCGGTGACGATGAACCGCCCCTTGCCGCGGACGAACCCGTCCACATGCATCAGCGGCGTGCCCTCCGGTGTCTTGTCGTTGCAGGGCCATTGCACCGAGCCCTTTTCCTCCAGGAGGTCGTAGGTGACGCCGGCGAAGGACGGGGTCGTCGCTGCGATCTCGGCCATGATCTCGGCCGGGTGCTGGTAGGTCCAGCCGGCACCCATGGCATTCGCCAGCAACTGGGTGACCTCCCAATCGGCATAGCCGTTCTTCGGCGCCATGACCTTGCGCACGCGGTTGATGCGGCGTTCGGCGTTGGTGAAGGTGCCGTCCTTTTCCAGGAAGGTGGAGCCCGGCAGGAAGACGTGGGCGTAGTTGGCGGTTTCGTTCAGGAACAGGTCGTGGACGATGACGCACTCCATCGCCGCAAGGCCCGCCGCGACGTGGTGGGTGTCCGGGTCTGACTGCAGGATATCCTCGCCCTGGCAGTAGAGGCCCTTGAAGGAGCCGTCGACGGCGGCGTCCAGCATGTTGGGAATGCGGAGGCCCGGCTCGGGGTCGATCTCAACGCCCCAGGCGTCCTCGAAGATTTTTCGGACCTCGGGCAGCTTGACGTGGCGGTAGCCGGGAAGCTCGTGCGGGAAGGAGCCCATGTCGCAGCTCCCTTGCACGTTGTTCTGGCCGCGCAGCGGGTTCACGCCGACGCCCTTGCGGCCGACATTGCCGGTCAGCATGGCGAGGTTGGCGATGCCCATGACGGTGGTGGAGCCCTGGCTGTGTTCCGTGACGCCGAGGCCGTAATAGATGGCGCCGTTGCCGCCGGTGGCGAACAGGCGTGCCGCGCCGCGGATTTCGGCCGCCGGCACGCCGGTCAGCGCTTCGGTCGCCTCCGGGCTGTGGCGCTCTTCGGAGACGAAGGCGGCGTAGTCCTGGAACTCGTCCCAGTCGCAGCGCTCGCGGATATAGGTCTCGTCAAAGAGGCCCTCGGTGACGATGACATGGGCGAGGGCCGTGACCACCGCGACATTGGTGCCGGGGCGGAGCGCCAGGTGGTGCGACGCCCTGATGTGCGGCGAGCGCACGAGGTCGATGCGGCGCGGATCGATGACGATCAGCCTGGCGCCCTGGCGCAGGCGCTTCTTCAGCCGCGAGGCGAAGACCGGGTGGCCGTCGGTCGGGTTGGCGCCGATGACGATGACGACGTCGGAGGCCTCGACGCTGTCGAAATCCTGGGTGCCGGCGCTGGTGCCGAAGGTCTGGCCGAGGCCGTAGCCGGTGGGCGAATGGCAGACGCGGGCGCAGGTGTCGGTGTTGTTGTTGCCGAAGACCGCGCGGGCCAGCTTCTGAACGAGGAAGGTCTCCTCGTTGGTGCAGCGGCTCGACGTGATGACGCCGATGGACTTCTGGCCGTGGCGCTCCTGGAGCTTGCGCAGTCGGGCGGCGGCAAAGCCGATAGCCTCCTGCCAGGAGACCTCGCGCCAGGGCTCGTCGATGGTGTCGCGGATCATCGGGTTGAGGATGCGGTCGCGGTGGTTGGCGTAGCCCCAGGCGAAGCGCCCCTTGACGCAGCTATGGCCGCGATTGGCCTTGCCGTCGCGATAGGGGACCATGCGGACCAGTTCGTCGCCATTGAGCTCGGCCTTGAAGGAGCAGCCGACGCCGCAATAGGCGCAGGTGGTGACGACCGCGCGCTCCGGCGTGCCGAGTTCGGCGACCGATTTTTCCTGCAGGGTCGCGGTCGGGCAGGCCTGGACGCAGGCGCCGCAACTGACGCAGTCCGACGACAGGAAGTCATCGCTGCCCATGCCCGGCGAGACCCGGCTGTCGAAGCCCTTGCCCGCGATGGTCAGCGCGAAGGTGCCCTGCACTTCCTCGCAGGCGCGCACGCAGCGCGAGCAGACGATGCATTTGGACGGGTCGTAGGTGAAATAGGGGTTCGATTCGTCCTTGGGGATGTAGAGCGCGTTGGCCTCGCCGGAGGCCTCGCGCGGCGTGAAGTGGTTGGAAAGGCCGTTGCCATTGGCCGGCTTGTAGCGGACCTCGCGCAGGCCCACCATTCCGGCCATGTCCTGCAATTCGCAGTCATTGTTGGCGGAGCAGGTGAGGCAATCGAGCGGGTGGTCGGAGATGTAGAGCTCCATCACCCCTTTGCGGATCTTCTTCAGCTTGTCCGTCTGGGTGCGCACGACCATGCCCTCGGCGACGGGGGTCGTACAGGACGACGGCGTGCCGCGCTTGCCCTCGATCTCCACGACGCAGAGCCGGCAGGAGCCGAAGGCCTCGATGGAGTCCGTGGCGCAGAGCTTGGGGATCTGGATGCCGCCTTCGGCGGCGGCGCGCAGCACGCTGGTGCCCTTCGGCACGGTGATCTCGAAGCCGTCGATGGTGACGGTCACCGGGGCGCCGTGCCGCTCCGGCGTGCTCATGTCGCGGTCGCTGGGGAGCATGGTCGGGTTGGTCATTCTGCGGCCTCCCGTGCCGGTGCGAAGTCGTCTGGGAAATGGGTGAGGGCGGACATCACCGGGAACGGCGTGAAGCCGCCGAGCGCGCAGAGCGAGCCGCCGCGCATGGTCTCGCAGAGGTCGGCGAGGAGGGCCGGCGCGTCCGGGTCGCCATGGGCGATGCGGTCGATGGTCTCGACGCCCCTGACCGCGCCGATGCGGCAGGGCGTGCACTTGCCGCAGCTCTCGATGGCGCAGAACTCCATGGCGAAGCGGGCCATCTGCAGCATGTCGACCGTGTCGTCGAAGACGACGATGCCGGCATGGCCGATGAGGCCGCCCTGGCCGTCGAATTCCTCATAGCCGAAGGGCGTGTCGAATTTCTCCGGCGGCATATAGGCGCCGAGGGGGCCGCCGACCTGCACGGCCTTGACCGGCCGGCCGGAGGCGGTACCGCCGGCGATCTCGTTGACGAGTTCGCCGAGCGGCATGCCGAAGGCGGTCTCGAACAGGCCGCCATATTTGACGTTGCCGGCGATCTGGATCGGCATCGTGCCCTTGGAGCGGCCGAGGCCGAAATCGGCGTAGTGCTCGGCGCCCTTTTCAAAGATCGCCGGGATGGTGGCGAGCGACAGGAGGTTGTTGACGACGGTCGGCCGGTTGAAGAGCCCGCGATAGGCCGGCAGCGGCGGCTTTGCCCGAACGACGCCGCGCTTTCCTTCCAGGGAGTTCATCAGCGAGGTTTCCTCGCCGCAGACATAGGCGCCGGCGCCGATGCGCAGCTCCAGATCGAAGCGGCGGTCGGAGCCGAGCACGTCCGGGCCGATGAGGCCGCGCTCAAGGGCGATCCCGATGGCCTCGGCAAAGACCGCGTTGGCGTCGGGATATTCGGAGCGGCTGTAGACGTAGCCCTTGGTGGCGCCGACGCCGAGGCCGGCGATCACCATGCCCTCGATGAGGACGAAGGGATCGCCTTCCATGATCATGCGGTCGGCGAAGGTGCCGCTGTCGCCCTCGTCGGCGTTGCAGATGATGTATTTCTGGGCGCCCTTGGCGTGGAGGACCGTTTCCCACTTGATACCGGTCGGGAAACCGGCGCCGCCGCGGCCGCGCAGGCCCGAGGTCTTCACTTCCTCGACGATGTTCTCGGAGGTCATTTGAATCGCGCGCCGGAGGCCGGCGAGGCCGCCATGGGCCTCATAATCATCGATGTTCAGCGGATCGATCAGGCCGCAGCGGGCGAAGGTGAGCCGGGTCTGGCGGGCAAAGAAGGGGATTTTCTCAACGTCACCGAGGGTCTCGAGCGTGCCATCGAAAAGGGCGGGGACGTCGTCGACGGTGAGCGGGCCGTAGCCGCGCCGGCCGTCCGCGTCCTCGATTTCGACCAGCGGCTCAAGCCAAACCATACCGCGGGTGCCGTTGCGCACGATCTCCACGTCGAGGCCGCGGGCGTCGGCTTCTGCACGGATGGCGGCGGCGACGTCGTCGGCGCCGAGCGCCTTGGCGGCGGCGTCAAGGGGAACGTAGATCCTCATGCGCCGGCCTCCGAAAGGAGCTTGTCCATGCGGGCATCGTCGACGCGGCCGACGACCGTCCCGTCGACCATCGCCGCCGGGCCGCAGGCGCACAGGCCCAGACAATAGACCGGCTCGACGGTGACGGCGCCGTTCGCCGTCGTGCCGTTCCAGTCGATGCCGAGCTTCTTCAGGGTGCGTTCGGCGATCGCCGTGCCGCCGGAGGCCTGGCAAGCCTCGGCGCGGCAGATTTTCAAGACGTGCCGGCCGGCCGGGGCGTGGCGGAAGTCGTGGTAGAAGGAGACGACGCCGTGGACCTCGGCGGCCGTCAGGTTCAGCGCATCGGCGATCAGCGGCAGCGCCATTTCCGGCACGTAGCCGTACTCCGCCTGGATGGCGTGGACGATGGGCAGCATCGGGCCTTCCAGATGAAGGCGGGCGTCGATCAAAGATCGAATGCCCTCAGCCGACGGCTGCGGGTGCTCCTCGGACATGTTCGTCTCCCGATTGTCTTTTGCGACAATTTGCCCGATCAATTATTTGAATATCAATATCTGAATTCCGTCAGTCGATAGAAAATCTCTATCAACATCACGCCGGATCGGCGATCGAGCGGGCCATTTTCTGCAGCGCTTCGAACACCGGCGTATAGGGTTCGTGGTGCAGGGCGATGAGGCCGACGGTCGGCACGAAGCCTCCGTCGGCGACCGGGACGAGCGCAAGGTCGCGGCCGACGGCGAGGAACCGGGCGAGGTCGGTCGGCAGGATCGTGGCAAAGCCGCCCTCGACCACATGGCTGACCAGCACGATGGTGGAGTTGGATTCCACCAGCGCGGCGGGCGTGACGCCGGCCTCCATGAAATTGCGGTTGATGATGCGCCGGTTCTGCATGTCGGGCGTCAGGAGGCACAGCCGGACGCCGGCAAGGTCGCCCCAGGTGATGTGCCGGCGGACGGCGAGGGCATGGTCCTTCGGGCAGATGAGCACGTAGCGCTCGCGGTAGAGCGGGGCGGCGGCGACGCGGCCAAGCGGCTCGTTGTCGAGATAGGTGATGCCGGCGTCGATATCGAGGTTTTCCAGCATCGCCAGGATGTCGATGGAGGAGCGCGACAGCACGGTGAAGCTGACATTGGGGTGGGCTTCGGTGAAGCGGGAGGTCAGCCGGGCGGCCCAGGTCAGCGCCGTCGGGATGGCGGCAAGGCGCAGATGGCCGGAGAGCCCTTCCTTGGAGAACCGCATCTCGTCGCGCAGGCGCCGTGAGTCGCCGACGATCTGGCGTGCCCAGACGAGGGCGCGCTGGCCCTCCGGCGTCAGCCCGCCGAAGCGCGAGCCGCGCTGCACCAGCTTGACGCCGAGCTGCTCCTCAAGCTGGCGGATGCCGGCCGACAGCGTCGGCTGGGTGATGCCGAGGCTGTGGGCGGCGCGGCCGAAATGTTGCTCCTTGGCGAGCGCGAGCAGCATTTCCAGCTTGGCGAGCATAGCGGATCCCTATCGAAAGCATTTCGATCAATAGCGGAAACGAATGGGATCGGAAACGGGAGAGAGCTACCCCCACAGCGCCTGGAGGCCGATGGCGGCGCCGAAGATGAGGAAGAGCAACAGGCTTTCAAAGCCGATGCGGGCGGTGCCCTCCTTCTGGCGCAACAACAGGCCGAGGAGCAGGACGCCGGTCATGACGAGGCCGACGGCGTTCCAGAAGAAGTCCGTTTTGCCGACGGCATGGTAGATGGAGCCTTCGCGGTAGCCGGCGTCGGAGATCGTCAGGAACAGGGTGTCGAAGCTGTTGCCGCCGATGATGCCGCCGACGGCAAGCTGCAGGGCGCCGCGGCGCACGGCCGCCAGCGTCGTCACCAGCTCCGGCAGGGACGTGATGACCGCCGTCATCAGCGCGCCGACGAGGGTCTCGGACAGGCCGAGCCGGTCGGAGAGTGCGACGCCGCAGCGGGCGATGGTCCAGCCGGCGCCGGCGAGGAAGACGACGAGGACAGCGAAGGTGACAATGAGGCCGACCGGGCTCTTCCTGGCGTCGTCCTCGTCCTCGGGTGTGTCCAGCCGGGTCTCGTCGGTGGAGATCGGCTGCCACATCGGGAATTCGCGCACGCGCCGCGTTGCGACGATGCCGGCGACATAGATCGCCGGGATCGCGAAGGACAGCGGATGGATGGCGAAGAGGGTGACTTCGGGCGTCGTGGAGGCCAGGAACGGGATGGCCAGCAGCACGATCAGCAGCCCGCACTGGAAGACGTTGGCCAGTTCCGCCGCCGCGTGCTCCAGGTTGGCGCGGCGATAGACGAGGTCGGCGATGGCCAGAAAGGCGGTCTGGGCGGCGATGCCGCCGATGCCGTTGGCAAAGGCGAGCGACGCATGGCCGTTGAGCGCCGATGTCAGCGACACGACGGCGCCGGAGAGCGAGGTCGCGGCGCCCAGAAGAACGCCGCCGATCAGCGCCTCGCCGAGGCCGGTGCGGTCGGCGATGCGGTCGGCAAGGGTCGTCATGCGCAGGCCGCACAACAAAATGACCGCTGCGGCAGCGGCCATGATGGCGGCGATCGCGGGGGTGTTGAGGTCGGTCAGCATCGGTGCCTTCCGGCGTTTGCGGTTTTTTTGTCCGGTCGGCGGCTTGCACCGGCCTCCCGCGCGCTGCGGTTCAGGCTACCACATTGAGGGCCAGCGTCGCCGCGGCTGCGACAAAGGCGAGCCCGGCAGCGGCCAGCAGGCCGTCGCGGACGACAAGCGCCGTTGCGAAGAATGCGACGGCCGTCACCATGATGGAGGAGGTGAAGGGAATCACCTCCAGGAACGGCATGACCAGGCCGCAGCCGAGGCACGCCGCCTGCAATAGCGAGCGTGCCGGCGGCCGCACCAGAAGGCCGAGGCGTTCCCTGGTGTGGCGGTCGACGAACCGCGCCGGGCGCCGGAGAAATCCGATCGCCTTCTCAAGTTTGGCGCTGTCGATGCTGCGGCGCAGGAGAAAATCCGGCAGCCACAGGCTTTCGCGGCCGATCAGCATCTGCAGGGAGACGAGGGCGATCGTCAGCCCGAAAAAGCTGGAGGCGCCCGGAACGCCGCTGAGCGGCGTGATCGCGAGCAGCGCCGGCAGCAGGATCAGGGCGCTGTGCGAGGCCGCGCCGAGGGATTCGACCGTGTCCTTGACGGACACTTCCCCCTCCGACGCGACCTCGCAGGTCCGGTCGAGCACGGCCGTGATGGAATGGGCGGCGTCGCTCACGGCCCGCTTCCCTGCTCGGCGTTTTCCTGGCTATGCGGCGCGGCGATCAGTAGTCGCAGCGGGCGCGGTAGCGGCGGCCGTAACGGTCGCGGTAGTAGCACCAGCCCGGCTCGGCGGCACGGCCGATGAGACCGCCGGCAACGGCACCGATGGCACCGCCGGCGACGGCGCCGCCCATGGTTCCACTGGTCGCGGCGCCGATCGCGGCGCCCGAGGCGCCGCCGATGACGGCACCCTGTTCGGTCGTCGTGCAGCCGGCGATCATCAGCGCGGCAAGGGCAGGCAGGATCACTTTCTTCATGGAATTGCTCCTCCGGTTGTCGCAAGAGCAATTCGCGGCGGCGAAAAAAGTTTCATGCCGGGTGCGATTCTTTCGCCGACAGGGTTACCGCGCGGTCAGTCGTTACCGTCCTTCATGCGGCGATAGCGCTCCAGCGCCCGCTTGCGGGCCGTTGCGTGGTCGACGATGGGGTGGGGGTAGTCGCGGCCGAGTTCGATGCCCGCCTCTTTCAGCTCCATCGGCTTGGCGGTCCAGGGGGCGTGGACGGCGTTGGCAGGAAGGTCCTTCAACTCCGGTACCCAGCGGCGGACATACTCCCCGTCCGGGTCGAACTTCTCGCCCTGCAGGACCGGGTTGAAGACCCGGAAATAGGGCGCGGCGTCGGCGCCGGAGCCGGCGACCCACTGCCAGCTCGCCGTATTGTTGGCGAGGTCGGCATCGACGAGGGTGTCCCAGAACCAGACTTCGCCCTCGCGCCAGTGGACGAGGAGATCCTTGACGAGAAAGGAAGCGACGATCATGCGCACGCGGTTGTGCATCCAGCCGGTCGCCCAGAGCTCGCGCATGCCGGCATCGACGATCGGATAGCCGGTCATGCCCTGTTGCCAGGCCTTCAGGCCGCCGTCGTCGTCCTTCCATTCGAAATCGGAAAATTCCGGGCGGAGCGGCTCTTCCGGCAGGGTCGGAAAGTGAAACAGCAGGTGCCAGGAGAATTCACGCCAGGCGATCTCCGACAGAAATGTCTCGACGCCCTTCGGCGTCGGCTGGCCGGTCGCCGACATGCCGGCGGCGATCGCCGCGTGCCAGATCTGGCGCGGGCCGACCTCGCCGAAATGGAGGTGGGGGGAAAGACGCGAGGTGCCGGCCTTTGCCGGCAGGTTCCGCTTGTCGGCATAGGCCATGACGGCCTCGTCGACGAAGGTGGCGAGGCGTTCGCGGGCTCCCTTTTCCCCCGGTGTCCAGGCTTCGCGCAGGCCGCCGGCCCAATCGGGTTTTTCGGGAAGCAGCTTCCAGTCGTCGAGGTTTTCCGTCTTGGGGAAGGCGTCGGGTGCGGGGATGCCGTCCGGTGCCGCTTCGGGTCTTTCGGGGTCGCCGAGGCCGCGCAGCGCCTTCCAGAACGGCGTGAAGACCTTGTAGGGTCCGCCGTCCTTGGTCTCGATCTCCCAGGGTTCGCAGAGGAGGGCGGCGTTGAAGCTTTTCGCCTCGATGCCGCGCTCCTTCAGGGAGGTCTTGATGGCCTCGTCGCGGCGGGTCGCCCAGGGCTCGTAGCGGCGGTTCCAGAAGACGACCTCGGCTCCGGTCTCCTTGAGTAGGTCGTCGATCGCGTCGGCTGCGTTGCCGGACCTCAGGATCAGCCGGCTGCCGCGGCCCGACAGGTCCTCGGCGAGGGCTTTCAGCGATCCGTGGAGCCACCAGCGCGAGGCGCCGCCGGGCGCGCGGTCCCCGGCATCCTCGTCATCGCGGATGAAGACCGGCACGACGGGGCGGCCGGTGGAGACCGCAGCGGTGAGCGCCGGGTTGTCGGAAAGGCGCAGGTCGCGGCGGAACCAGAGGAGGACGGGGGCACCGGTGTCGGCGGGCATGGATCACCTTCGAAGGGCCGGGGAGGGAAGGGCGTTGTCGTTCTTTCGCGTACGAGACGCAACGCCTGGCGGACCACCGACGGTTCCGGACGGCTGCCCCAAAAGCATACGGGGCCGCGGATGTTCGCGACCCCGATCTGTGCCGGATCTCGTTGTTCTGGCGTCAGGCCCGCTTGGCGCCGGTCACCATCGCCCGGGCCAGGTTCTCCCGGTGGGCGTAGCTGGCAAAGAAGACGCCGGCGATGTGCAGGAGGATGAGGGCGAGCGTCAGATTGGCGGCGATCTCGTGAGTCTCCGCCCAGAACCCTTCTTCCTCGTCGCCTTCCCCGTGCTCGCGGCCCTCGCCGTATTCCTCGTGGTCTTCCCGTTCGCCGTGGACGCGTAGTCCCTGGCCCTCGGGTGCGGCGGCAACGATGCCGGCGAGCGGGCCGCGGCCTTCCTCGGCGGCAAGGCGCCCCATGCCCGACACCGCGGTGACGGCGAGGCAGAGGAGGAGGGCGACGGTCATCGCCCCGCCGGCCGGGCTGTGGCCGATGTGGCGCTCGGCCTTGCCGGAGACGAGGCCCTTCAGATAGGCGACGACGCGCCCCGGGCCGGTGACGAAGTCTGAAAACCGCGCCCGCTTCGGCCCGACGAACCCCCAGACAATGCGCAGCAGCACCGTCGCGGCGATGGCGTAGCCGGCCCAGGTGTGCAGCCATTCCGGCTCGCCCTCGGTGAGATAGGCGGTGGCGAAGGCCGCCACCAGGACCCAGTGGCCGATGCGGATGAGGGGATCCCAGACCCGGATCGTGCCGTTGCTTCCGGTCGCGGCCATCAGTCGTCGTCGCCCCGGCGCTGCATCGGCTCACCGGTCATCGGGTCGAGATAGGCCTTGACGCGCATGCCGTCGGCGCTGGTCATCTCCACCTCGTAGCCGTGGCGCTCGGCTTCGATCTCGCTGACCGTGTAACCCTTCGCCTTCAGCTTTGCGGCGATAGCATCGACGCTCATCCACTCCGCGCGCGGCGTGGACGCGGCCATCTCGTCGCCGTCGTCGGAGGCCTCGGCGCTGGCGGCCGCAAGGCCGGTGGCGGCGGCAAGGGCGAGGGGCAGAACAAACTTGCGGATCATGTCGGTCTCCTTTTCATGCCGTTGCAGCGGCGGTCGTGCCGCTTCGGTGGCTCCCTTGTCGCCCAGCCGCCCTGACGGCGGGCTGACGCCTGCTGTCAGCTTGCTGTCAGGTCGATGGCGGTAGAGGATGGCGGGCCATGAAACGCCTGATTCCGCCCTTTCTGCTCCTTGCCGCGCTCGCCGCCGTCCCGGCCGCCATCGGTCTTCCGGCCATCGCCGACAGCGACCATCATGAGGAGCGCGACCACGACGAGGCGCGCGCCGCCCTTCGGCGCGGCGACGTGCTGCCGCTCATCCGCATCCTTGAAATCGTCGGCGACAAGCTCGGCGGGCGGGTCATCGAGGTGGAGTTCGAGCGCCGCCACGAGGGCTATGTCTACGAGCTGGAAGTGCTCGGCGAGGGCGGCCGGCTGCGCGAGGTGAAGGTCGATGCGGCGACCGGCCGGATCCTGTCGCGCGGCGGGGAGGACGACTGATGCGCGCGCTCGCCGTTGAGGACGACGCGCGCATCGCGGCCGACCTGAAGGCGGCGCTGGAGGGCGCCGGCTTTCGCGTGGAGACCTGCGGCGACGGCGAGGACGCCTGGTTCCGCGGCGACACGGAGGATTACGACCTCGTCGTCCTCGACCTCGGCCTTCCCGGCATGGACGGGCTCTCCGTGCTGAAGCGCTGGCGCGCGGGCGGGCGGGAGATGCCGGTGCTGGTGCTGACGGCGCGCGGCGCCTGGAGCGAGCGGGTGGAGGGCATCGAGGCCGGCGCCGACGATTATTTGCCCAAACCCTTCCGCATGGAGGAACTCATCGCCCGGGCGCGGGCGCTGATGCGCCGTGCGGCAGGCCGCGGGAGCGCCGTCCTCAGCCTTGGCGAGATCACCGTCGACACCAACCGGATGACCGTTTCCCGGCGCGGCGTGCCGCTGTCGCTGACGGCCCTGGAATACCGGCTCGTCGCCTATCTGATGCTGAACCGCGACCGGGTGGTGCCGGTGTCGGAACTCCTGGAACACCTTTATGGCGACGAGGACGCGCGCGAGGCGAACGCCCTTGAGGCGGTGATCGCGCGGCTGAGGCGCAAGTTCGGTGCCGGCGCGATCGGCACGCGGCGCGGCTTTGGCTATTTCCTGGAAGGCGGATCGTGAGGCGGCTGTCGCTGCGCCTGCGGCTGGCGCTTGCCGGTGCCGTCGCGGTCGTCGTGGCGCTGGCGCTTGCCGCGGCCGGGCTCGTCGCGCTCTTCGGCACCCATGTGGAGCGGCGCGCCATGGCCGAGCTTTCCGTGCAGCTCGACCAGGTGCTTTCCGGTCTTGCGTTCCGCGACGGGGCCCTGGTCCTGGCGACGCCGCCGGCCGATCCGCGTTTTTCAAAACCCTATTCCGGGCTCTACTGGCAGATCGCCGCGGAAGGCCGACTGCTGCGGTCGCGCTCGCTCTGGGATGCCGAACTGCCACTGCCGAGTGACGATCTTGTCGACGGCCAGGTGCACCGGCATGACCTTGTCGGGCCGTCCGGCGAGACGCTGCTGACGCTGGAGCGGAGCGTGACGCTTCCGGCCCGACTCGGCGGCGGCCCGGCGCGTGCGGCCGTCGCCATGGACGCGCGCGAACTCGCCGCCGCGCAGCGGGCCTTCCTTGCCGATATTATCCCCTATCTGGCGCTGCTTGCGCTCGTGCTGATTGCGGCCGGCTGGGTCCAAATGGCGGTCGGCCTCCGGCCGCTACGCTCGCTCGGCACGCGGGTGACGGAACTGCGCTCCGGCACGGCGCGGCGGATGGGCGACGACTGGCCTCAAGAGGTCCGCCCGCTCGCCGGCGAGATCGACGCGCTGCTCGATGCCCGCGAGGCGGACCTCGCCCGGGCGCGGGCGCGGGCCGGCGACCTTGCCCACGGGCTGAAGACGCCGCTGCAGGCGCTGCTCGGCGAGGCGGCGCGGCTGCGCGCCAAGGGCGAGATCGAGGCAGCCGAGGACATCGACCAGGTGGTGCGGTCCATGCAGCGCCATGTGGAGCGCGAACTGGTGCGGGCGCGGGCGGCCGCCCATGCCTTCAAGGCGCGCGCCGATGTGGCAAGGGCCGTGGAGCGGATCGTCGCCGTGCTGCGCCGGACCCCCGACGGTGGGCGGCTCGATTGGCAGATCAATGTCGCGCCGGGGCTCGCCGTGGCGCTCGACGAAGGCGATTTTTCCGAGGCGCTCGGGGCGCTGGCGGAAAACGCTGCGCGGTTTGCGGCGAGCGTGGTGACGATTGCGGCGACGGCCGAGGGGGAAACTGTTCACATCGCGCTCCGCGACGACGGGCCGGGAATCCCTGAGGCGCGGCTGCAGGAAATGACGGCGCGCGGCCGGCGGCTCGACGAGGCCGGCGGTGGCAGCGGTCTCGGGCTGGCCATCGCCTCGGAAATCGCCGAGGCGGCCGGCGGCGCGTTGACGCTTGCGAACAAATCGCCGGGGCTGGACGCCCGGCTCGTGCTGCCGCTTGCGGCGCCGGGCAATCCGCCGCTCAGTGGAAATCCCGCGACTTCGGGATGACGCGGACGTTGCGCGGGTGGCGGGCGCGGGTCGGCGGGCCGGTCGCGGCCTCGTCCTCCTGCAGAGCCAAAAGATCGGCGCTGCGATCGCGGACGGCGCTGGCGATCAGGTGGATGACGCCCTCCGAACTCTTCTGGATGCGACCTTCGACGACGGCGAGGCGGGCGCTCATCACCTCGCGGCGGAACCGCTCGAAGCGGCGCGCCCAGATGAGCGCGTTGGCGATGCCGGTCTCGTCCTCCAGCGTCATGAAGATGGCATTTCCCTTGCCCGGCCGCTGGCGGATGATGACGACGCCGGCGCAGCGCACAAAGGCGGCATCGGGGAGATCGGCAAGGCCGGCGCAGGGGGTGATTCCTTCGCCGGCGAATTTTTTCCTCAGGAACGACAGAGGGTGCGCCTTCAGGGAGAAGCGCAGCGTCTGGTAGTCGGTGACGACGTGCTCCGACATCGGCATTTCCGGCAGCAGCGTTTGCGGCTCCTCGCCGAGCTCGTGCGCCTCGGCCGCGGCGAATAGCGGCAGCGGCGCGTCGTCGGGCAGGCGCCGCACGGCCCAGAGCGCGTTCCGCCGGTCGAGCGCGATCGAGCGGAAGGCGTCGGCGTCGGCCAGCTTCTTCAGCGCACCATGGGGCAGGCGGGTGCGGCGCCACAGGGACTCGATGTCGCCGTAGCCGTCTTCTCGCCCGTCCGTCAGCGTCTTTGCCCAGTCCTCCCGGAACCCGTCGATCTGGCGAAAGCCGAGGCGGAGGGCGAGGGACCCATCGTCGGTATCCTCCAACGTGTTGTCCCAGAAGCTGGCGTTGATGTCGGGGCCGCGCACCGTCACCCCGTGCTCGCGGGCGTCGCGGACGATCTGGGCCGGGGCGTAGAACCCCATGGGCTGGGCGTTGAGGAGGCCGCAGGCAAAGACCGCCGGGTGGTGGCATTTGATCCAGGCGGAGATGTAGACCAGCTTGGCGAAGGAGGCGGCGTGGCTTTCCGGAAAGCCGTAGTCCCCAAAACCCTTGATCTGGTTGAAGCAGCGCTCGGCGAAATCGCGCTCATAGCCGCGCCGGACCATGCCCTCGACCATCTTTGCCTCGAACGAGTGGATGGTGCCGAGGTGGCGGAAGGTGGCCATGGCGCGCCGCAATCCATTGGCCTCGTCGGGGGTGAACTCCGCCGCGACAATGGCGACCTTCATGGCCTGTTCCTGGAACAGCGGCACGCCGAGGGTGCGGCTCAGCACGTGGCGCAGTTCGTCCGGGTCGTGCGGCGGGGCGGGCGAGGGAAAATGCACCTCCTCCTCGCCGTTCCGCCGGCGCAGATAGGGGTGCACCATGTCGCCCTGGATCGGGCCGGGGCGGACGATCGCGACCTCGATGACGAGGTCGTAGAATTTTTGAGGCTTCAGGCGCGGCAGCATGGCGATCTGGGCGCGGCTTTCGACCTGGAAGACGCCGATGGAATCGCCACTTTGCAGCATCTCGTAGACGGCCGCGTCCTTCTGCGGGATGCCGGCGAGGTCGGGATCGAGGCCGCAATGGCCGCGCATCAGGTCGAAGCATTTGCGGATGCAGGTCAGCATGCCGAGGGCCAGCACGTCGACCTTCATCAGGCCGAGGATGTCGATGTCGTCCTTGTCCCATTCGATGAAGGTGCGGTCCGCCATCGCCGCATTGCCGATCGGCACCAGCTCGTCGAGCCGGCCGCGGGTCAAGACGAAGCCGCCGACATGCTGGGAGAGGTGGCGCGGAAAGCCGAGCAGCGTTCCGGCAAGGTCGACCGCCTGCTTGATGAGCGGGTTTTCCGGGTCGAGGCCGGCCTCGCGCACCCTGAGCGCGCCCTTGCTGTCGCCCCAGCTTCCCCAGACCGTGCCGGCAAGGCGGGCGGTGACGTCTTCCGTCAGCCCGAAGACCTTGCCGACCTCGCGGATGGCGCTGCGCGGCCTGTAGCGGATGACGGTGGCGGCGATGCCGGCGCGCTCGCGGCCGTAGCGCTGGTAGATGTGCTGGATCACCTCCTCGCGCCGCTCGTGCTCGAAATCGACGTCGATGTCGGGCGGCTCCTTGCGTTCGGCGGAAATGAAGCGGGCGAACAGGAGATCGTGCTCGGCCGGGTCGACGGCGGTGATGCCGAGCACGTAGCAGACGGCGGAATTGGCGGCCGAGCCCCGGCCCTGGCAGAGGATGCCGCGGTCCTCGGCGAAGCGGACGATGTCGTGGATGGTGAGGAAATAGCGGGCGTAATCGAGGTCGGAAATCAGCTTCAACTCGTCGACAAGGAGCCTTTCGACCTTTGCCGGCACGCCGTCCGGATAGCGCCAGCGCGCGCGCTTCCAGGTCAACTCCTCCAGCCATCCCTGCGGAGTTTTGCCCGGCGGGATCATCTCCTCCGGATATTCGTAGCAAAGCTCGTCGAGGGAAAAGTCGATGCGCTCAAGCAGATGGCCGGTCTCGGCGATCGCCTCCGGCGCGTCGCGGAACAGGCGGGCCATTTCTTGGGGGTATTTCAAATGGCGCTCGGCATTGGCGGCGAGGCGCCGGCCGGCGCTCGCTAGCCTCAGTCCCTCGCGGATGCAGGTGACGACGTCCTGCAGGGGCCGCCGCTCCGGCCGGTGATAGAGCACGTCGTTGACGGCAAGGAGCGGCACGCCCGCTTCCTCGGCGAGGGTTTTCAGGCCGATGAGCCGGCGCCGGTCGTTGCCGCGATAGAGCATGGAGGCGGCAAGCCAGACGGCACCCGGCGCGGCTTCCTTTAGGCGGCTAAGGGTTTTGAAGAGGGTATCTCTCTCTACCGGTGGCTCCCCGCTCTGCGTCACCACCGGGCTTCGACCCGGTGGTCCATGCGGCGCTGCCGGATCGTTCCGAGACGCCGAATGGATTGCCGGGTCAAGCCCGGCAATGACGCCTGAGAGAGATTGAGATGAGGGAGCAAGTATTTTGGCCGGGTGGTGTTCTGAGTCGGATTCCAACGAGCTCTCACCGGGCATGACGACGAGCAAAAGATCGCCGGGGGCGGCGAGGAGGTCGTCGAGGGTGATAAGGCAGTCGCCCTTTTCCGCGCGCAGTTTGCCGAGGCTCAAAAGCCGACAGAGGGAGGCCCAGCCGGTGCGGTTCTGGGGATAGGCGAGGATTTCCGGGGTGCCGTCACAAAACACCAGCCGGCTGCCGACGGCAAGCTTGAACGAGAGCCTTGCGGATGTGCCCGCCTTTGCCTGCAGCTTCGCCTCCAGATCCTTGAAGGCGCCATGGGCGCGCACGACGCCGGCGACGCTGTTGCGGTCGGCAATGCCGATGCCGGTATGGCCGAGCCGCAGCGCCTCAATGACCAACTCCGCGGGGTGGGAGGCGCCGCGCAAAAACGAGAAATTGCTGGTCGCGGCCAGTTCGGCGTAGGCGGTCATGGGAAGATGCCGTGCAGGAACCAGCGCGGCCGCTCCGCCTCCAGGCCGTAGAGCCCCTCGCGGAACACCCAGTAGCGCCGGCCAGAATCGTCCTCGACGCGGTAGTAGTCGCGGGTCAGGCCGTCGGCGCGCCACCATTCCGCGGCGATGCGCTCCGGCCCTTCGGCGCGGGCGATGTCGTGCATGGCGCGGCGCCAGCGAAAGCGCAGGGGCGGGCCGTCCGGCACCTCGGCAAGGGTCTCGATTGGCTGGGGTGGGTCGAACAGGTGGATCGGGCGGCTTGCCGGCGGCGTCCCCCCCAGCGACGTCCAGGCAGTGCCGTCCTCGGCCGCGCCGAGGGCCGGGACGGTGCGGGCGGCAAGCTCCGGGATATGGCTGTCGACGGCAACGAAACGGCGCACCGCATCGCGGCCGAAGCGGGCGATCAGCCGGTCGATGAGATCGCTCACCTCCTGCTCGGCCGCCTCGTTGCCGTCAAGGCTCGCCTGGGGCGTTGCAGCCGGCTCGCTGGCGATGACCGCAAGGCGCATGAAATCGAAGCCGAAGCCGGGATCGAGCGGGTCGGGCAGGGCGCCGAGGCGCTCCCTGAAAAGGCGCATCAGCACGGCCGGATCGCGCTGGGGCTCGACGGTCTCAATGCCGATGCGAAAGACCCGGCCGTCGGTGCGAAAGAACGCCGCTTCGAAGCCGCGCCCGCCCTCGCCGCGGGTTTCAAGGCTCGCACAGACATGGCCGGCAAGGCTCCGGAGCGCCGCCAGCATGTCGTCCTCAAGGCCGATGGGCTCGGCAAAGCTCCGCTCGGCCATGGTCGGCGGCATCGGCCGGCGCGGCGTGATGCACAGGTCGCGCTCGCCAAGGACGCCGGCAAGGCGGGCGATGAGGTCGGCGCCGAAACGGGCGGCGAGCGGCGGACGCGGCCGCTCGGCAAGGGCGCCGACGGTTTTGAGGCCCGCACGCGACAGCGCCTGGACGGTCTGGGGCGCGAGATCGAGGGCAGCGGCGGGAAGGCGGAAAACGGCCTCGGGCTCGCCGCCGGCCGGGACGATTTTCTCCCGGCCGAAGCGGGCGAGGGCCCTTGCCGCCTCCGGGGTTCCGGCAATGCTTGCCCGCAAGGTGATCCCCAATGCGGTAAGGCGCTTTTTTATGTCCGCATGGAGCCGGTCCTCGCCGTTCAGGAGATGGGCGCAGCCGGTGATGTCGAGGATGAGGCCTTCGGGGGCATCGAGGGCGACCAGAGGCGTGTAGCGGTCGCAGAAATCGGCGATGCGCTCCAGGAAGGCCGCGTCGGCGGCGCGGTCCATGTCCACGACCTCAAGCTCCGGAATCCGGGCGCGGGCATCGGCGAGCGCCAGCCCCGGCGATAGGCCAAGCTTTTCGGCGCGCGCGTCACCGGCGGCAAGGCGGAGTGCGCTCTTCTCCTTTTCGATGAAGACGAGCGGGGCTCCTTTCTCACGTGCCGGTGCGGCTTTGTTGTGCCGGGAGCGGTGCCGGATGCGATCCGCGCTGAGGTAGGGAAACCACAGGGCGAGGTAGCGGCGCGCGGCGCGCGGGTTGGGTAAAGAGACACTGCCCATGATCCCACTCCAGATGCCAGCGCCGGCCGGCGGGACCGGTGCGGTGGCGCAACAGCTCGACGGTGAAGGCCGCCGCGCCGGGGGCGTTGGCGGGAAGCGGCCGGGAGGGACCGGCGGCAACGCGCCAGCGGGTCTCGGCCGCGCTCTGCTGCGGCTCGGCCTGCAGGCGCAACAGGAAGACGGTGGTGCCGGCCTCGGACGCGGCAAGCGCCAGGCGGCGGGTGGCGGTGAAGTCGAGCACCTTCGGCGCCCCCCAGGGCTCGATGACGACGGCGCCGAGCGCCGCACAGCGCGCCGCTTCCAGCCCCGCCTTGAGGACGCCGAGGGGATCCTTGGCCTCGACGAGGACAAGGTGCGCCGGATCGAGGCCGAGGCCGGCAAGGCCGGGGGCATAGAGGGTGCCGGCCTCCACAGTGACGAAGGCCTGGCGGACCCAGACGACAGCCTTGTCCGTGCCGGATTTCCCGGCCGAGGCGCTGTCGAGCACGCGCCGGGTGAGGGCGGCGGCGAAACCGGTCGCCGTGCCGGCGTCGAGAGGGCCGGCGGCAAAGACCTCGTGCAGCGCGCCGCGACCGAGTCCGCCCTCCAGAAACCGGTCGAGATCCGCCGGGCCGAGCCCGATTTTCCCCCCGCTGTCCTGCGAACAGCCGGGGTCATGTGTCGCGTTCCGCGCGAAAGCCGACAGCTTCGCGCGCAGCCGGTCGAGTTCCGTCGGCATGGCCTGCTCGTGGTTTTAAATGTTCCTATTTTGTTCTATGAAAGCACCGCCGCTGAAAGGAGTCAATGCGGCGGTGTGGGGAGGGGTATCGGTTTGGAATTCGGTGCTTTTTTGCGTCGGCGGTCTGTCCGGCCTTTCTCCTTCAATGCCCCGGCGTTTTGATACTATCAGGCGAAACGATCGAATTTCACCGCTCTGGGCGCTTGCGGACGCGCACGTTGTGAAGCAGCCTTGTCATGTTCACGAGAATGCATGTTCTTCCGTGGGCAGTTCTTTGATTAGAGATTTCCCATGCCACTTAATTTTCACCCGAGAGCGGGTCAGATATTCATGTGTGATTTCAACGGGTTCAAAGAACCGGAGATGGTTAAAACGCGTCCCGTTATCGTCGTATCTCCAAAACTGCCGTATCGATCGGAAATCGTTGCGATCGTTCCGATCAGCCTTACTGCGCCCAAGCACGATTATCCGTATTGCTATCGGCTTTCGAAAAACTACCATCCGCAAGAGGATGACGCGTTACCATGCTGGGCGAAAGCTGACCTCGTCTTGAATCTTGGTCTTTACCGATTGAGTGCTTTCAAAACTGGACGACGGAAATACACCTATCCGACACTGACGCCAGACGATCTGGCGGGGGTGCGACGGGCGGTCCTGTGCGGACTGGGGCTGGATCGCATTGCCAAATCCCCCTAGACCAACTACATTACGAGTGTATCCCGGTTGTCGGGCTTTAAGACCTAGATCTCTAGGCAGGCATCCCAATGGGCAATGACACGCTCGGGAATGCCTCGATATTGTCATGTCCCAAAACCCCGCCCAGCGCGGGGTTTTGTGTTTTCTGAAACGCCTTCCCGCCTCAAGCCTCCCAGTAACGCTGCATGATCTCCGCCGCCCACTCCGGCTCGCGGACCGTCCCACGCGGCAAAAATCCTTTCATTACCGGTTTGATGTCGAGGATCGGCGAGCCGTCGATGGCGTCGAGGCCGCGGACCTCGACGGCAGTGCCGGAGACGGCGACGATCTCGCAGATCGAGACGCCGATGCGGTTGGGCCTGTTCTTGCCGCGCTGGGCGAAGATGCCGACCAGGGGCCAGTCCTTGCGGCCGCGCGGATGGCGGGCGCCGGCGGTGATCTTGTCGTCCGGCACACGGTTAAAGACGAAGACGACCTCGGCGTGGGAGAAGTCGGCAAGGCCGTAGAGCGCCTCCTCGGAAAAGCGCGAGGTGTCGAGTTCCAGCCGGCAGAGGCTCCTGCCCCAGTCGTCGTCTTCCGGGACGTCGCGGCCGCCGCGTACGGTGCCGATCGGGTCTATGTCGAGTTTCATGGCTGAAAAAATCCTTCTTACGAACGGGCATTGACCGGGGGCATAGGACCATCTGCAACGCCTTGTCTTTCAAATCCGTCGTTCGTGCTCGATCCAGGTCGTCAATGCCCTTTGAAATCAGTCCTCAATGGCGCGGGCGTCCCAGAGGCCGCGGGCGATGGCGTCGAGCACGAAGTTCACGAGAAGCTGGCGGACGGTCTCGCGGGCATAGGTGGCGGGGCGCTCCGACAATTCGCACAGGCAGAGCGTGCGGAAAAGCTCCGGGGCGATGATCGGCCGGGCGTTCAGCCGGCCGGCCTCCAGGTGCTCGCGCATCAGGTGGCGGGTGGCGATCACGCAGCCGAGGCCGGCAAGCAGCGAGCCGGTGATCGCCTGGACCGAATTGAGATGCAGCCGGGCGCGGGCCTCCAGCTTCTTCAGCAGCGTCGCGTCGTCGACGATGGCACGGGCCGGCAGGCCCCGGCGCAACAGGATGATCGGCAGGTCCAGAAGATCGTCGAAGGCGAGCGGTGCGTCGGCCTCGCCGATGACGTCGGCCCGGCCAATGCAGACCATGCGCTCTTCCAGCAGCGGCCGGGAGCGCAGGCGCGGATCGAGCGGCGGATTGTAGACCATGGCAAGGTCGATCTCCGAGGCCATCAGCTCCATGAGCGTCGCGCCGGACAGGCTCTCCGACAAGGCAAGGCGCAGCTTCGGATAGTCGCACGCGACCTTTTCCAGGAGCGGCACGCCGATGGTCTTGACCGCGGAAAAGGCCATGCCGACGGCGACCTCGCCGGAGATCTCCCGGCCGGCGTCGCGCACGTCGCGTTCGGCGCTGGCGATCGCGCGCAGGATCCCCCTTGCATGCTCGAACAGGCGCTCGCCGGCCGCCGTCGGCTGCATGCCGCGTGGTTTCCTGACGAAAAGCGCCGTCGCCAGTTCCTCTTCCAGATTGGCCAGGTGGTGACTGAGGGCGGAGGGCGCGATATGAAGCGCCTCGGAGGCCCGCGACAGCGACCGGGCCTCGAAGATCGCGGCGAAGTAACGGAGCTGGCGGGAGTCCATCCTGCGTTCTATTTTTTCGAATGACAATTTCGAATCAATAGAATTTCGAACATGACCCGGCAACACTAAACTCCGCCGCTCGTAACTAAGAGCAACAAGGGCAGGGAGCCCATGGAACCAGCTTTCAAACCGCTCGACGGCGTCCGCGTCGTGGAGATGAGCCACATGATTCTCGGACCGTCCTGCGGGATGTTCCTAAGCTTCCTCGGCGCCGAGGTGATCAAGGTCGAGCCGCCGGAGGGCGACAAGACCCGCGACCTTACCGGCATGGGCCGGGGCTTCTTTCCGACCTTCAACCGCGGCAAGAAGTCCGTGACGCTGGACCTGAAGTCCGATGCCGGCCGCGCCGCCCTCGACAAGCTGCTGAAGACCGCGGATGTGTTCGTCGAAAACTTCCGCGACGTCTCGCTCGCCAAGATGGGCTTTGCGCCGGAGATGCTGCGCGAGAAATATCCGCGCCTCGTCGTTGCCTCCTGCAAGGGCTTCCTGCACGGCCCCTACAAGGAGCGGACGGCGCTCGACGAGGTCGTGCAGATGATGACCGGCATGGCCTATATGACGGGGCCGACCGGCCGGCCGCTGCGCATCGGCTCCTCAGCCAACGACATCATGGCCGGCCTCTTCGGCGCCCTGTCGGTGCTGGCGGCCCTGTTCGAGCGCGACAAGGACGGCAAGGGCCGCGCCGTGCGCGTCGGCCTGTTCGAGAACTGCCTCCTGCTCGTCGCCCAGCACATGGTGCAGTTCGACATCGAGGGCCGCGAGGCGCCGCCGATGCCGGAGCGGGATTTCTCCTGGCCGGTCTATGACATCTTCCAGACCTCCGGCGGCCGGCAGATCTTCGTCGGTGCCGTCACCGAGGGCCAGTGGGGCATCCTCTGCCGGATCCTGAAGCTGCAGGAACTCCTCGACCATCCCGACCTGCAATCGCGCATGGCGCAGATCGATGCCCGCGAGTGGACCGTGCCGATCTTTGCCGAGGCGATCGCCAAGCGCGACTTCGACGAGCTCGCCGCGGCCTTTGAGGAGACCGGCATCCCGTTCTCGCCGATCGCCCGGCCGGCGGAGATGTATGACGATCCGCACGTCAACCGGCCCGGCGGCCTCATCACCACGACCATGGCCGACGGCACCACCTTCCGGGCGCCGGGGCTGCCGGTGGAAATCGACGGCCAGTCCTTCACCTGCCACGGCGAATACCTCGCCGACATCGGCGCCGACAGCACCGAGGTGCTGACGGAGCTGGGGCTCAGCGAGGCGGAGATCGCGGCCGCGCGCGGGACCTCCAAGGGGGAGGCGGCATGAGCCGGGCGGCAGAGATTTACCCCCGGGCCGGCGTTTCCTTGCGCGAGGTCGGCTTGCGCGACGGGCTGCAACTGGTCAAGGCCTTCCCGTCGACCGCCGGCAAGACCGAATGGATCAAGCGGGCCCATGGCGCGGGCGTGAGGCATTTCGAGGTCGGCTCGTTCCTTCCCGCCAGCCGGATGCCGCAATTCGCCGATCTCCGCGAACTCATCGGCGTCATCGCCGGCCTTGAGGGCGCGCGCTCCGCGGCGCTCGCCCTCAACGAGCGCGGCGCGGACGATGCGATGGCCTCCGGCGTCGACGAGGTGGTCTGCGTCGTCTCGGCGACGGAGGAGCACAGCCAGGCCAATATGCGCCGCTCGCGCGAGGCGGCGATCGACCTGGTGCGTACCACGACTGAGAAGGCCGCCGACGCACCGAAGCGGCCGCTGGTGATGGCGGCGATCTCCATGGCCTTCGGCTGCTCCATCGCCGGGCCGGTCGACCCCGCCGAGGTGGTGCGGCTCGCCGGTGCCTGCTTGGACGCCGGCGCCGATATCGTCGGCGTCGCCGATACGGTCGGTTTCTGCGGCCCGAAACAGGTCGAAGAGCTGTGTACGGATATCGGCAAGCTCTGCGGCGACATCCCCTATCTGGTGCATCTGCACGACACCCGCGGCATGGGCATCGCCAATGCGGCGGCCGCCCTCAATGCCGGGGCGCGCATCCTTGACGGGTCTATCGGCGGCCTCGGCGGCTGCCCCTTTGCGCCGGGCGCCACCGGCAACGTCGTCTTCGAGGACCTCGTCTATCTGTGCGAGACGATGGGATTTGCCACCGGCATCGACCTTGAGGCACTGTTCCCGGTACGCGAGATCCTTGCGAACGAAATGCCGAACGAGCCGCTCTACGGCGCGCTCGCCAGGGCCGGCCTTCCGGCGACGGTCTCCTACCGGCACTGACATAGCTGGCCAATCCCATCCCACCGATGCATAAGAACGACAGTCAGGGAGAGATCATATGAAGCTGTCACACATCCTCGTCGCCACCTGCATGCTCGCCGCGACATCGACCGCGACGATGGCGGCGGAGACCATGCGCTGCAGCCATCAGCTTCCGCCGGGCCACCACATCGCCAAGGTCATCGACCGCTGGGCCGAGGAGGTCGAGAAGCAGTCGAACGGCGATATCGACGTGCAGATCTTCGGCGCCGGCAGCCTGGTCGGTGCGCGCGAGAACATCGTCGCGACCGCCAAGGGCGACGTGGAATGCGCGTTCTCGGTGAACTTCCAGTGGGGCAAGACCCTGCCGATCATGAACGTCACCATGGCGCCGTTCGCCTTCAGCGACCTCGACATCTGGCGCAAATGGCCGGAGTCGGAGGCCGCCGCGTTCCTCGACCAGAAGCTTGAGGACAAGGGCCTGAAGAACGTCGTCTGGCTGTTCACCACCAATACCTCGGTGTTCACCTCCAACGAGCGCTTTCTCCTCAAGCCGGAAGACTTCAACGGCGTGAAGATCCGCGGCCTGGAGCCGTCCTTCAACGCCTCGCTGGAAGCGCTCGGCGCGGCGCCCAGCTCCATGTCCGGCTCCAAGGTCTACCAGGCGCTCGCCACCGGCGTCATCGATGCCGGCCTCACCGACATCGCGGCAGCCGTCTCGCGCAAATATTACGAGGTGCAGGACCACTTCGTCGTGCTGCCGGTGATCTCGGTCTATTTCCACGGCTATGTGAACCCGAAATTCTATGACGGCCTCTCCGACGCCAACAAGGCGGCGCTGAAGGCGGCCGGCGACAAGGCGGCGGAATGGGCCATCGAGGCCTCCGTGGACGCCGCCTCCAAGGCCCCGGACGAACTGCGCGAGAAGGGTGCCGAGGTGCACATCGCCACCGAGGAAGAGATCGAGGCGCTGGAAGCGGCCATGCGGCCGGCGTTCGACGAGAACTTCGCCAACAATGACGACGCTAAGAAGCTGATCGAGCTGATCGGCAAGCTTTAGACCAGAGGCTCCATGTCTCACGACGACAAAGGCGAGGGGGCGCAGGACGCCCCCTCTTTGCCGAAAGGCTTCCTGACCTGGCCGGGCCGGCTCGGCGGCATCGTCGCCTCCGCGCTGGTGCTCGCCGTCCTGGCGCTGGTCGTCTATGCGATCCTGCAGCGATACTTCCTCGATACGCCGCTGAAATGGGGCGACGAACTTTCCGGCTACCTGCTGGTTGCGCTGGTCATGCTGGGCGCGGCGGAAACGCTGCGGCACGGCGAGCACATCGCCATCGATCTCGTCACCGGCAAGGTCGGGCCGACGTTGAAGCGGCTCCTTGCGGTTATCGCCAATCTCGCCGTCATCGGCTTTGCCGTCGTCCTCGGCCTCAGCGCCTGGGAGTCCATCTCCTTTGCCTATGATTTCGGGTCCTATTCGCCGGGCTATCTGGAAGTGGCGACCTGGATCCCGCAGCTTCCGATGCTGATCGGCGCCGGGCTCCTCATCCTCCTCGCCCTTGCGCTTCTCATCCGCCACATCGCCGGGAAGGACGCGGCATGACCGCGGTCGTCGTCTTTGCCGGGCTGATCCTCCTGCTCCTCATCGGCATTCCGATCTTTGCCGCCCTCGGCCTGATGGCGACGGCGATCCTCCTCATCTTCGAGGGCAACGTCTCGGCCGTCGCCGACACGGTCTTTTCCCATCTCAACAAGGACCTTCTGACCGCCATTCCTCTCTTCGTGCTGATGGCGCAGATCATGATCCGGGCGAAGGTGATCGACGATCTCTACGAGTTCGCCCACACCGTCGTCGGCCATATCCGCGGCGGCCTCGGTGTCGCCACGGTGCTCTCCTGCACGATCTTTGCCGCGATCTCCGGCTCGTCCGTCGCCACGGCCCTTTCCATCGGCTCCACTGCAGTGCCGCAGATGAAGCGGTTCGGCTATCCGACCCGCGATGCGCTCGGCGTCGTTGCCGCCGGCGGCACGCTCGGCATCCTCATTCCGCCGTCCGGGCCGATGATCCTCTATGCCATCGTCTCTGAGGTCTCGATCGGGGCGCTGTTCCTGGCCGGCATCATCCCGGGCGTGCTGATGGCGCTGGCCTTTTCCGTCTTCTGCGTCGTCCAGGCGACGCGGCGCGCCGGCGTCAAGGCGCCGGAAATGGCGGCGTTCTCCAAGATGGTCGCGGCGACGCGGCGCTCGATCTGGGCGCTGATGGCGCCGCCCGTCGTCATGGGCGGGATCTATTTCGGCATCTTCACCGCCTCGGAGGCTGCGGCCGCCGGCTGCGTCTATGCGCTCGCCGTTGCCGTCCTCGCCTACCGCAATTTCGGCCTTTCCGATCTCTGGGCCTCGGCCCAGCAGACCATGCGCACCTCGGTGATGGTGTTCATGATCATCGCCGGCGCGGCAATGTTCGGCCATGCCATCACCATCATCCGCCTGCCGGTCGGCGTCACGGAAATGGTCGCCAATCTCGGCCTCGGGCCGGTCGGCTTCATCGTTGCTGTGATGGGCCTCGTCTTCGTCCTCGGCATGTTCCTGGAGACGATCTCCATCATCCTGATCACCACGCCGATCCTGTTGCCGACCATGCACCAGCTCGGCATCGATCCGATCTGGTACGGGGTTCTCCTGATGATCAATCTGGAGCTGGCGCTGATCACGCCGCCGGTCGGCATGAACCTCTTCGTCATCAAGGGCATTACCGACGCGCCGCTGTCCGACGTGGTGCGCGGCGCCGCCCCCTTCGTCGCCCTGATGATCGGCGGCCTGGCGCTGCTCATTGCCGTTCCCGAACTCGCAACCTGGTTGCCGGTGACCGCCGGCTTCGGCCGCTGACCGCCCCGACATAGGCCCGTGGAAACTGCGGGGATTTCCGCGGATTCGCGTCTGTACTGCTGACCTTTCTGCGGTCAATTGCCCGGGAATATAGTATCATTTCCGAATGTTATAGTTTTCTAATAAATGCTACCAAAGGCTGATCCTCGCATCGGGCGAATCGGCACCTCCTCCTGACCCCGTCTTTCCGCCGGTTTGCTGCTGCCCGAACTTTCGGATCTGCCGCCGTTCCCGCCCTCCTCTGGGCTTTCGGATCGGATGCGATGCGCGGCAAGAGGGGCTGCCTTCAGGGAGACGCTGCCATGGGCAGGGTGCGCAATTCGGCCGAGCTTTTCGCGACCCTGCTGCTGTTCTGGATCCTGTTGAACGGAACCCTGGCGCCCGGCACGCTCGCCGTCGGCGCCGCCGCGGCCATCGCCATCGTCCTCTTCTACACGGACGGGCTGTCGTTCCTGTCTCACTTCCGGCCGGTGCCGAAGTCCTTCACCGCTTCCGTCCTTTTCGTCTTCTATTTCCTCGGTGAGTTGGTCCGCTCCAACATCGCGCTTGCGCGGATCGTGCTGTCGCCGGAGCTGCCCATCAAGCCGGGCATCGTCAAGGTGCGCACCAGGCTGAAGAGCCCCATGGGCCGGCTGCTGCTCGCCAATTCCATCACGCTGACGCCGGGAACGCTCTCCGTCGAGCTCGCCGGCGAATGGCTCTACGTGCACTGGGTGACGGTCGACGCCACCGACAATGAGGGGGCGACGGCAAAGATCGTCGCCGGCTTCGAGCGCTATCTTGAGGTCATGTATGGTTGAGGTCCTGATCACCGTCGCCGGTGTCATCGCCGGCGCGGCCTTCTTCCTGGCGCTGGTGCGCTTCGTCAAGGGCCCGCGCGCCGTCGACCGGGTCATCGCCTTCGACGTTCTCACCATCATCGCGATCACCGGCATGGTGCTGGTGGCGCTCGTGGAAGGCCGGGTCATCTATCTCGACGTGGCGCTGGTCTATGCGCTGCTCTCCTTCCTCGGCGTCATCGTCATCGCCCGCTACCTGGAAGGGGCGTCGTGATGCTGGATCTCCTCGGCGCCATCGTGCTCGTTGCCGGCACCGTGTTCCTGCTGCTCGGCGGGCTCGGGCTCTACCGCATGCCGGACACCTTCAACCGCATCCAGGCCGGCACCAAGACGACGACCCTCGGCACGCTCCTGACCCTTGCCGGCGTCGCCCTCCTGGAACCGGCCTGGACGTTGAAGCTGCTGCTCATCGGGCTGTTCCTGCTGTTCACCAACCCGTTGTCATCCCAGGTGCTGGCGCGGTCCGCGCACCGCACGCGCGTGGCGCAGACGCATGAGGTTCAGGTCGACCGGCTCGCCGACGATACGGGAGAGACGGCATGAGCGCGTTCCTGCCCGTCATGAGCGTCGTCGTCGCGCTCGCCACCATCGGGGCGGCGTTCGTTGCCATCCGCGTTGACAGCCTGCCGGTGGCGATCCTGTCGGCCGGCGCCGTCTCGCTGTTCGCCTCGGTGCTGTTCCTGATCCTTGCCGCGCCGGACGTCGCCATGACGGAAGCCGCGATTGGCAGCGGGCTCACCACCTTCCTCTTCTTCTTCGTCCTCGGACGGGTCGGCGGCGGGGAGCAGGACAATGATTAGGCACGCGCTCGCCGTCATCTTCCTCATCGGCCTCGGCACCGTCTTTGCCGGCCTCATGCTCGGCTATACGCCCGATACCGAACTGAACCTGACAGCCCGCTACTACGCGGAGAACACGGCCAAGGACCTCGGCGCCGCCAACATCGTCACGGCGATCATCGTCACCTATCGCGGGCTCGATACCCTCGGCGAAGTGACGGTGCTGTTCCTGACGGCGGCGATCGTCGCGCTGGTGCTCGCCCAGTCGCGGCATCAGCCCGGCGCGCCGCAGCGGGTGCTGCCGCCGTCCGGCGAATTGCTGCATACCGGCAGCCGGCTCTTGGTGCCGCTGATCGTGCTCTTCGGCGTCTATGTCTTCGTCAACGGGCATCTGACGCCGGGCGGCGGCTTCCAGGGCGGCGCCATCGTCGCCTCGTCGATGCTGCTGTTGCTTTTGACCGATCCGCTGCGCCGCTTCGGCCACCGCATGATCGCGCGGGTGGAATCGCTGTCGGGGCTCACTTACGTGGCCCTCGGCGCCCTCGGCCTCGTCCTTGCCGGCGGTTTCCTCGACAACCGCATCCTGCCGCTTGGCGACTTCGGATCGCTGTTCTCGGCCGGCGCCATCCCGATCATCTATTCGCTGGTCGGCCTCAAGGTCGGGGCGGAATTCAGCTCCATGCTGGTCAATCTTTCCGAGACGGAGAAGCCGCAATGATCCTCGTTGCCATGGCGGCCGGGTTCCTGCTGATCCTGATGGGGCTCTACGGCGCGCTGACCAACCGCAACATCCTGCGCATGATCGTCGCCTTCACCATCGCCAGCACGGGGGTGAACTTGGTGCTGGTGTCGGTCGGCTACATTGCCGGGCGCACGGCGCCGATCCTCGATGCGGCCGTGCCTGTCGCTAAGGCCGCCGAGCGGATCATCGATCCCGTGCCGCAGGCGCTCGTGCTGACGGCGATCGTCATCGGCCTCGGCATCACCGCGTTGATGCTCGCCTACGCCTTCAAGCTCTACGAGACCAAACGCACGCTCGATATCTCCAAATTCACGGAGCTAAAAGGGTGAGCCCGATCCTGATCATCGCCATCGGCCTCGGCACCGCGTTCCTGCTGGCCTTCCTCGACAACCGGCTGCGCGCCACGGCCTACGCCATCACGCTTGCGGCGCTCGCAGTCATGAGCTGGATCGCCGCCGACTGGCTGCTCGCCCTGTCCTCCGGCGCCACCGGCCCGGTCGAAATCTTCACCGCCGGCACCAAGCCGCCCTTTGCCATCAATCTGCGCATGGGGCTCGCCGAGGCCGCGCTGACGCTGCTGATCACGGTCACCGGGCTCCTTGCGGCCGTCTTCCTGAAAGAGCCGATGATGCGGCTCGGGCGGCGCTCGATGGCGGTGCTCCTGATCGCCACCATGTCGTTCGCCGGCATCGTGCTCACCCGCGACATCTTCAATCTCTTCGTCTTCTTTGAGCTCGCCGTCATCTCCACCGGTGGGCTGGTACTTCTCTCCGACGACGCCCGCGCGCTGTCTGCCGGCTTCAAATATCTGATCGTCTCGCAGGTGATCTCGATCCTGCTCCTTATCGGCATCATCTTCCTCTACCACGCCGGCGGATCGCTCAATATCGACGACCTCGCCGCGGCGTCCGCCGCCGGCAACTCGACGGTGCTCGTCAAGTCCGGCGCGCTCGCCTTCTTCCTGCTCTTCATTGCCCTCGTTGCCGAACTGAAGCCGTTCCCGGCGAATGGCTGGGCGCTCGATATCTACGAGTCCGCCCATCCGGCGTTCTCCGCGATCTTTTCGGCCGCCGCCGGTGCGGCGTCCCTCTATGCCGTCGACAAGGCGCTCCTCATCGGCGGGCCGGCCTGGCTGCCGGTGGCGACCGCCATCGGGCTTTCCACCTTCGTCGCCGCCAACGTTTTGGCGCTGTCCCAGACCAGCGACCGGCGGCTTCTCGGCTATTCGTCGGTGGCGCAGATCGGTCTTGTCTTCGCCGTCATCGGCCAAAAGGAACTCCTTGGCGACCAGTATCTGTTCATCGCCGGCGGTATCCTCCTTGCCCATGCCGTTGCCAAGGCCGGGCTCTACTGGCTCTCCGGCACGCTGCCGGAGCGCGCGCTGACCTCCTGGGCCGAGCTGAAGCACCATCCGGTGCTGCTCTTTGCCTTTGCCTCCTTCGTTGCCATGCTGGTCGGTCTGCCGCCGTTCCCGGGCTTCTACGCCAAGTGGCAGCTCGCCCACGCGCTCGCCGCCGACGGCCGCTACCTGGTGCTCGGGCTGATCCTGCTCGGCGCCCTCATCGAGGCCGGCTACCTGTTCCGCTGGTTCGGCTATGCCCTGAAACGCGAGGCGCCGGCGCAGCAGGTCGACCTGTCGCTGCACAAGATCGGTGTGGTGCTGGTCGCCGTCGCCGCCGGTTGGGGCCTCGGTTACCTCTGGGGCGACCTTTCCGGCCTCGGCAATGTGCTGACGGCGCTGCCGCTGCTCTTCGCGCTCGCCTTCCTTGCGCTGGACTGGCTGCCGGCGAAGGTCAAGAACGCGATTGCGATTGCCGGCCTCGTCGCCTGGTTTTTTGTCAGCTACCCGGACTACGACCCGCTGCGGCTCATCTTCGGCGTCATCATCCTGATCGGCGGCGCGGTCATCCTGCTGGCAAGCTTCGAGACGCACGGCCGCCGCGTCGGCTTCTATCCGTCGGCGATGCTGATGTATGCCGGGCTCGCCATGCTGATCGTCGCGCAGAACTCGTTCGCGTTCTTCGCGGCCTGGGAAATCCTCACCCTCGGCTCCTATTTCCTGATCCTGAGGGGAAAGAAATCCGAGCCGCATGCGCTCTCCTACGTCGTCTTTTCGCTCGGCGGCGCCTTTGCGATCCTCGCCGGCTTTGCGCTCGCGGCACAGGGCGTCCAGCCCTTCGCGCTCGCAAATCTTGCGGACGTCTCGGCGACCTTTGCGCCCTACGTCTTCATCCTCCTTGCCGCCGGCTTCATGACCAAGACGGCGGCCATCGGGCTCCATATCTGGCTACCGGGCGCGCATGCCGAGGCCGAGACGGACGTCTCGCCGATGGTTTCCGGCATCCTGTTGAAGGCCGGGCTCTACGGCTTCTTCATTCTCCTGATGACCATGGGCAAGACGGAGTTCTACGGCGTCGAACTGACCTATGTGCTGCTGTGGATCGGCGCGCTGTCGGCGCTGCTCGGCAATCTGATGGCGATCTTCCAGGAGGACGCCAAGCGGCTGCTTGCCTATTCCTCCATCGGCCAGATGGGCTATGCGCTCTTCGGCCTTGCGCTGATGAACCATCTCGGCTGGCTGATGGCGCTGATGTTCGTCATCAACCACTATGTCTACAAGTCGATGCTGTTCCTGTCCGTCGGCGGCATCGCCAAACGCACCGGCACCAAGCTGATGTACCGGATGGGCGGGCTCATCACCCTGATGCCGCTCTCCTTCATCGCCGTTCTCGTCGGCATCATCGCCATGTCCGGCGTGCCGCCGCTCTCCGGCTTCGGCGGCAGGTGGATCTTCTACAACGCCATCATGAGTTCCGACGACCGGCTGCCGATGGTCGTCATCTTCCTCTCCGGCCCGATCGCCTTCCTCTACCTCTTCCGGCTGATCCACACGATCTTCCTCGGCCAGCTCAAGGACGAGCACCGGCGCCTGAAGGAGGCTCCGTTCTGGATCATCCTGCCGCAGATGCTGTTCGTGGCTTTTCTCATCGGCTTTGCGATCTTCCCGGGCCTGGCGCTGCGCCGCGTCGATGCCTATCTCGGCACGTTTTTCCCCAACCACGGCCTTGCCTGGGAGGGCCTGACGATCACCAGCGAGTACGGCTACTGGAGCCCGGTCTCCATCATGATCGTCGTCGCCGCCATCTTCGTCGTGCTCCTTGCCTGGCTCGTCTTCCTCAACCACAAGGCCCAGAAGGTGAAGCAGTTCAACATCGTCTTTGCGGCGGAACGACCCTATCGCCCCGAAACCACCCATTTCGCCTGGAATTTCTTTGCGCCCTACCGCAAGGCGATGGGCTTTCTGACCGAGCCGCTGGTCACCCGCTTCTGGGGCGGCATCACCGGCACGCTGCACGGCACGGCGGAGCTGACCCGGCGGTTCTATACCGGTGACGGTCAGGTCTACGCCTTCCACTTCGTCGGCTTCGTCGTCATCGTCTACCTGCTCTCCATGGGGGTGCGGCCATGACCTTCGAATGGATGAAGATCCCCTTCGCCCTCCTGACGCTCTTCATCGTCGTCAATTACGGGCTGCTCTTGACCGCCTTGATGCAGAAGATCGCGGCCCGGGTCGGCGGGCGCCACGGCATCCCGATCTACCAGAACTACATCGACCTTCTGAAGAACTACGCGCTGAGGAGCGCCATCACCCACGGCTTCATGTTCTATCTCGGCCCGGTGTTCCGGCTGACCGGCGGCGTCGGCCTGCTTCTCTTCGTGCCGATCATCTACGGCTCGCCGATGTTCTCCAACATGTCGTTCGCCGGCGATCTGATCCTTGCGCTCTATTTCATCTTCTTCGGCTCGCTCGGCATGGCGCTCGGCGCCGGCGAGAGCGGCCATCCCTATTCGGCGATCGGCGTCACCAGAGGCCTCTCGCAAGTCACCATGGCCGAACTGCCGCTGGCACTCGCGGTCTTTGCCGTTGCCGTTCAGTACCAGACGCTGTCGATCACCGAGATCGTCGCGGCCCAGCAGGGCGGGTTCCTGCACTGGACGCTCTTCACCAATCCGCTGGCGGTGATCGCCGCCATGCTCTCCTTCCTCGGCTCCATGATGCGCCCGCCCTTCGACGTGGTGCTGGCGCCGCAGGAAATCCCGATCGGGCCGCCGACCGAATACCACTCGGCCTATCTGGCGCTGATGCAGACCAACCGGGTGATCTTCCCGATCGCCAAGATCGTCATCTTCATGAACCTCTTTTTCGGCGGCGCGTCGAACTGGCCGGTCTTCTTCGTCAAGGTCTTCGCGATCTACATGGTCTCGGTGCTGGTCGGCGTCGTCTTTCCGCGCTTCCGGGTCGAGCAGTCGATCCGCTGGTTCATGGTCTGGGCCGTGCCGATCGGCATCGCCGCCATTCTCATCGTCTGAGGGGACAACGATGGAAGCCTTCGTCAAACCGGGCGAGAAGAACCGCCTGAAGGAGCGGCCCGAGCGGCCCGCCAAGGAAGAGCTGCAGCCGCGTGTGGTGACGACGCCGGACGGCCAGGAGATCACCGTCGAGCCGCTGAAGGACTACTATTGCGAGGCGCCGCCGAAGGTCCATCCGCCGGCCTATTTCAAGATCGTTGAAGACCTCTTCAACTGGGCGCGGGCGGAATCCATCTGGATCCTCGGCTTCGGCACCGGCTGCGGGGCCATCGAGATGCGGCCGCTGATGACGCCGCGCTTCGATGCCTATCGCTACGGCATCCAGTGGCGGCCGACGCCGCGCCAGGCCAACCTCTTCGTCATCTCCGGCTATCTCTCGGTGAAGACCCTGAAGCGCGCGATCCGCTCCTACGAGCAGATGCAGAACCCGAAATACGTCGTTGGCCTCGGCTCCTGCACCATCAATGGCGGCATGTACTGGGACAGCTACAACACCATCAAGCGGCTCGACCGCTACCTGCCGGTCGACCTCTACATCACCGGCTGCATGCCGCGGCCGGAGGCGCTGCTCGCCGGCTTCCTGGAATTGAAGAAGATCATCAAGGCCGGCAAGGGCGAGGGCGCCAACCGCTATGCGGAGAACTTCGCCTGGTACAAGGCCAACCAGAAGCAGGTGATCCACGACTGGGACATGCCGGACTATAGCTGGTAACGCGCCATGAAAGACCTCATCGACCGGCTGGGCACGCTTTTCACGCTCGGCGACATCACCGAAAAGCGCGACGACCTTGCCTTCGTCTCCGTCGCGCCGGACCTCCTTCGCGCCGTCATCACCCATTTGCGTGACGTGGAGGGTTTTTCTCATCTGGTGCTTTTGACCGCCGTCGACTGGATCGAGGGCGGCCGGTTCCAGCTCACCTATCTGGTCAACAACCGCACAAAGGCCTGCGATATCGGCCTTCGCGTCTTCATCGACCGCGAGGAGGCGACGATGGCGGGCATCCACGACCTCTGGCCGACGGCGGCGACCTACCAGCGCGAACTGAAGGAGATGTTCGGCATCGACTTTCCGGGGAGCCCGCGCATCGACGAGGAGTTCATCCTGGAAGGCTGGACCGACATCCCGCCCTACCGGCGCGACTTCGACACTAAGAAATACGCCGAGGAGACCTACTTCCATCGGCCGGGCCGGGAGACCTTCGATCCGGCGACGCACATGAAAGACAAACTCTATCCGGGCGAGGCCTCCTGAGATGGCGCTTTTCGAACTCGACCGCAGCCAATATCCGGAAACGAGAGCCGACGGCAGTCTCGACATCGACCTTACCTCCGGCAAATACCTGAAGCTCTGGCAGGGGCCGCAGCACCCCGGCATCACCGGCAATATGTCGGTGGAGCTGACCGTGTGCGGCGACGAGGTCGTCGAGGGGCGGACCCATGTGGGCTATCTGCATCGCGGCTTCGAGAAACTCATGGAGCGGCGCACCTTCATCCAGTGCTTCCCGATCGTCTGCCGCATCTGCGTGCCGGAGCCGGACTTCAACGAATATTGCTACGCTGCGGCCGTCGAGGAACTGGCGGGCCTGGAAGTGCCGGAACGGGCGCACTGGATCCGCACGCTGATCCTGGAGATGGGCCGCATCAACAGCTACATGATGTATCTCGGCGGTCAGGCCGGCGCCTTCGGCATGGGCGTCATCGGCCAGTGGGCGACCTATGTCCGCGACCTGATGCTCGACCGGTTCGAGGAAATGACCGGGGCGCGCATCTACCACATGTTCATCCTGCCCGGCGGCGTCCGCGACGGCCTGCCGGAAGGCTTTGCAGTGCGCATGGAGGAAACGCTTCAAGAGGTCGAACGGGCCCTGAAAGACATCAACGACGTGATGTACTGCAATGCCGTCTTCAAGAAGCGCACGGTCGGGGTCGGCGTCATAGAGCCGGAGATGATCGAGCCCTACGGCGTCACCGGCCCGAACGCGCGGGCGGCGGGCGTTGCCAAGGACGTGCGCAAGGACCAGCCCTATCTGGTCTATCCGGAACTCGACTTCGAGCCGGTCGTCGGAAAAGTCTCCGACATCTACACGAGGGCCGACGTCCGCCGCCGCGACGTCCACGTCTCCATCGACCTGATCCGGCAGATTCTTTCAAAAATGCCGAAGGACGGGCCGGTGATGTCGAGGCTCCCGAACGTCCTCAACTGGAAGATCCCGCAAGGCGAGACCTATATCCGCGGCGAGTGCTCGCGCGGCGAATACGGCTACTATCTCGTCACCGACGGCTCCGGCTATCCGCGCCGGGTCAATGTGCGCGGGCCGTCCTACACCCACGCGATGGCCTTGCTCGAAAAGCTGATCGTCAACGCCAACATTTCCGACGTCGCCGGGCTGATGGTGTCGCTGCACACCTATCCGCCAGAAATCGAGCGCTAGGGGAGGGCAACATGACCGTTCAGGACGTCCTTTCCCCCTTCACCGCCTGGAAGAACCTCTTTCGCGATCCGGTCACCGTGCGCGATCCCCTGACCGAGCGGCCGGGGGCGGCGCGCTATCGCGGCTTTCACAAGAACGACGTTGCGGAGTGCATCGGCTGCGGCACCTGCGAGGCGATCTGCCAGAACGCGGCCATCGACATGGTGCCGGTCGAGGGCATCGAGACGAAAGAGGGCGATTCCGGCCTCAGGCCGCAGATCGACTATGGCCGCTGCTGCTGGTGCGCGCTCTGTGTCGACGTCTGCATGACCGGCTCGCTGACCATGTCGAACGAATATACCTGGATCGACAGCGACCCGGACGCGTTCCGCTTCGTCCCGGGCGTGGACCACAAGTCCTGGGACGACGCAGACCTCGGTTATCACCGGCCGGACGGCCATCGGCTGACGCCGCCGGAGCGCATCGTCATGCGCGAGATGGACCCGGAGCGGCGGATCGGGAACTTCGAGGAGATCGTCGACGGCTATTCGGTAGATGAGGCACGGGCGGAGGCGGAGCGCTGCGTCGCCTGCGGGCTCTGCGTTGCCACCTGCCCGGCGCACATGTCGATCCCGGACTATATCGCCACCATCCGCGAGGGCGACTACGAGGCGGGGCTGAAGCTTCTTTACGAGACCAACCCGTTCAGCCAGGTCTGCGGCCGGGTCTGCACCCACAAATGCGAGACCGTCTGCGCCGTCCACCACGAGGGCGATCCGATCGCCATCCGCTGGCTGAAGCGCCACGTCACCGACCACGTCGACCGCGACCGCTTTGTGGACATCATCGGCCGGCCGGCGGGCGAGACCGGCCACAAGGTGGCCATCGTCGGCGCCGGCCCGGCGGGGCTCACGGCGGCCTTCGACCTTGCCCGCATGGGTCATGCGGTCACCGTCTTCGAAGCGCGCAAGCACCCCGGCGGCATGACCCGCTACGGCATCCCGGAATACCGGCTGCCCTATGACGCGCTCGATGCCGATGTGGATGTGATCCGGGCGATGGGCGTTACGATCGAATGCGACACGCCGATCGGCGACAAGGTCACGATGGCGACGCTTGAAAAGGACTTCGACACGGTGCTCGTCGCCATCGGCCTCCATCTCGGCCGTTCGACCCGCATTCCGGGCTCCGACCGTCCGAAGGTCGCCAAGGCCGTCGACCTCCTGCGCGCCATCACCGACGGCGAGACCATCGACGTGCCGAAGACCGCCGTCGTCATCGGCGGCGGCAACGTCGCCATGGACATCGCCCGCAGCCTCGCCCGGCTGCAGAAGCAGACCTATGGCGAAGTCGGCATGACGGTGACGGCGCTGGAGGACTTTTCGCACTTCCTCGCCGATCCGGAGGAGGTGAAGGAATCCTTCGAAGAGGGGATCGAGATTTTTGACGCCCGCGGCCCGCAAGAGGTGCTGGTCGACGAGGCCGGCAACGTCACGGGCCTGAAGACCTGGAAGGTCGTTTCCATCTTCGACGACAAGGGCCGCTTCGCACCGACCTATGACGAGGGCGACGAGCGCATCCACGCTGGCGAGATGGTGATCGAGGCCATCGGCCAGGCGGCGGACGTCGCGCTCCTCGGCGAAGACCTCACCGAAAAGCTGGAATGGAACCGCGGCCGCATCGCCGTCGATGCCGACGGGCGGACCTCCGAGCCGTGGCTGTGGGCCGCCGGCGACTGCGTCAACGGCCCGGACGTCGTCCACGCCGTTGCCGACGGCCACCGGGTGGCGGCGAGCATGGATGCGGTCCTCAAGGCAAAGGAGCTGTCGTGATGCCGGAAGGACGCGGCTACCAGCGGCTGAAGCCGCTCACCAACCTCAAGGACATCCTCGACGTGGCGACGGAGTTCGAGCGCACGGCGCGGGATTTCTACAAGGACCTCGTTCCGAAGGTCTCCAAGAACATCCGCTATCTGGTGGAGGAACTGGCCGAAGAGGAGCAGGAGCATTTTGATCTCTTTGCGGACCTCGCCAAACGCGACGACCTCGGCGACCTCGTCAGGCAAGAGATCGAGCGGCCGGCGAGCGACCGGAAATTCTCCGACTGCGTGCACCTTCCCGACCTCGGCGAGAAGCCGGACGACCAGGCGGTGCTGCAATACGCGCTCATGCGCGAGCATGCGGCGATGGAGCAGTACACGGTGCTGGCGGACCGCACGCCGCCGGGGCCGGTGCACGACCTTTTCCGGTTCCTCGCCAACGAAGAGACCAAGCACAAGAACGAGCTTGAGGCGATCTATTACGAGATCGTCCACAGCGGCGGGGTGTGAGCCGAAGCCTCAGATATCCCCGAGCGCGTCGTGGAGGTCCTCGACCTCTTCCAGATGCTTCCGCGCCTTGCCGCCGAGCGCCTCGCCGACCTGTGTGACGAGGTAATTCAACAGGCTGATGCCGGCGGCGTAGGAATCGAACATGCCGGCGCCGCGGTTCTGGCAGCGCAGCGTGATGTCGGCCGGCAGTTCCGTGCCGGGTGCCGTCTTGTCGGTGATCAGGACGGTCGGGATACCGCGCGCCGATAGCAGCGCCAGGATGCCGGAGAGCATGCGCGGCCAGCGCCGGAACCCGACCACCAGCACCAGATCGTTTTTGCCGATGCCGGCCATGTCCTCGGCGAGGTCGAAGGCCTGGCTCGGCATCTGGCGGATGCCGCCGCGCACGTTGAGGAGGAGCCCGCGGGCGTAGTGGGCGAGGGCGAAGCTGTTCCTGAACCCGACGACCCAGACCGTTTGCGCCGTCGCCAGCCGTTCCACGGCGGCGGCGATGTCGGCCTCTGACAAGAAGGAGCGGGTGGCGCTCAGATTGTCGATGTCGCGTTGGAAATGGTCGGCGAGCGCCGAGGCCGGTTCCGGGCGCGCTTCCGGCTCCTTCGCGGCGTGGCTGTCGTCGTAGAGCGGAGAGCCCCAGTGCGGCGTCTCGCGGGCCTCGATGCGGGCCGCTTCGTAGCTGTCGTAGCCGAGCCGGCGAAAGAAGCGCGCCGCGGTCGCCTTGGAAACGTCCGCCATGCGGGCGAGCTCGGCGGCGGAATAGCTGGCAAAGCTGCCGCGGCATTCCAGCACGGCGTCGGCGAGGCGCTTCTGGGTGTCGGGCAGCTCCGAATAGACGTCGAAGATGCGGTAGTCGATGCGCCGCGGCGGGCCGACGTCTCTGTTTTCCTGTGCCCGTGAGGGGCCCTCTGAAACCATCGTTTCTTTTGCCTTTGACTCATGGAACGTTTGCGTCATACAGTGCCCAAACGATGAGCGCAATTTAATCTGTCTATAAATTGTGCACCAGCAATCACAGCCGGGGTTGAAGCTTGTCGAGGATCGTCCGCGTCGCCGCCGCCCAGATGGGCCCGGTCTCCAAGAATGACGCAAAGCAGAAGACGGTCGCAAGGATGGTCGCGCTGATGCGCGAGGCCCACGCCCTCGGCGCCGACCTCGTCGTCTTCCCGGAACTGGCGCTGACCGCCTTCTTCACCAAGTGGTACATCGCCGACGAGGCGGAGCTGGAAGCCACCTATTTCGAGACGGAGATGCCGGGCGACGTCACGCGGCCGCTGTTTGAGACGGCTGCGCAACTCGGCATCGGCTTCCACCTCGGCTATGCCGAGATCGCCCATGAGGGTGGCCGCAAACGGCGCTACAACACGGCGATCGTCGTCGACCGCACCGGCCGCATCGTCCACAAATACCGCAAGGTGCACCTGCCGGGCCACGAGGACTACCGGCCGGACTACCCGATCCAGGACCTTGAGAAGATGTATTTCGAGGTCGGCGACAAGGGGTTCCGCGCCTTCCGCCACGAGGGCGGCGTCTTCGGCGTCATCATCTGCAACGACCGGCGCTGGCCGGAGAGCTACCGCGTGCTCGGCCTGCAGGGCGCGGAGATGATCCTGTGCGGCTACAACACCTGCGTTCATAATCCGATGGCGCCGGAGCACGACCATCTCGCCAATTTCCACAATCACCTGCCGATGCAGGCCGGCGCCTACCAGAACGGGACCTGGGTCGTCGGCGTTGCCAAGGCCGGCATCGAGGACGGCTGGGCAATGGTCGGCCAGAGCGCGATCATCTCGCCGACCGGCGAGGTCGTCGCCATGTGTTCCACCGACGGCGACGAGATCGCCTTTAGCCGCTGCGACCTCGACCTGACGCGGCGATCCAAGACCGCCGTCTTCGATTTCGCCCGCCACCGGCGGCCCGAACACTATGCGCTGATCACATCCACGGCCGGTGCCGTTGAGCCTCCGGACCCGGAGCCGGCGCCTGCCAACGAGAACCGGCCGCTGACGAAGCCGGACCTTTAAGACCGGAGGACCGAGCCGGTCCTCTTATCGCCGAACGAACCACAGGAGAACCATCCGGATGCTGAAGAACCTTCTATCCCGCTCCCGTACCGCCCTTGCCGCGGCCGCGCTTTCCGCGACGATGATCGGCGGCGCTGCGGCGGCCGACATCTCGGTCGCCACCGACACCGCCTTCGTGCCGTTCGAGTTCAGCAAGGACGGCGAATATGTCGGCTTCGACATCGACATGATCGACGAGCTGACCAAGCGCATCGGCATCACCTACGAGCTGAAGCCGATGGACTTCAACGGCATCATCCCGGCGCTGCAGACCGGCAATATCGACATGGCGATCGCCGGCATGACCATCAAGGCGGAGCGCGAGAAGGCGATCGACTTCTCCCACCCCTACTACAACACCTCGGTGCTGATGATGGTCCGCTCCGAGACCAACGACATCAACGCGCCGGAAGACATGAAGGGCAAGATCGTTGCCGTGAAGACCGGCACCACAAGCGTCGACATCGCCAAGAAGTTCGGCGCCGGCGAGATCAAGCAGTTCCCGAACATCGACGGCGCCTATCTGGAGGTCCGGTCCGGCAATGCCGACGTCACCCTCTACGACGCCCCGAACATCCTCTACTACATCAAGACCGCCGGCGGCGACGCCATGAAGGCGGTCGGGCCGGAGATGGAAGCCCAGACCTACGGCATGGCGTTCCCGGCCGGCAGCGAGCTGCGCGAGAAGTTCAACATCGCGCTCCTGGAGATCATCGAGGACGGCACCTACGCCACGATCTACAAGAAGTGGTTCGGCAAGGACCCTTCGTAAGGTAGCCTCGACCGGCGGCGGTCCTTGCCGCCGCCGGCCTTTTTTGGCCGCGCGTCCCAGAAGGGTCCCGGCCCGACGCCCTGACCCGATACCCACCGGCCGGCCCGGCGCTAGCCTCCCCTTGCGGCGCCCCGCGCGGTCCGATGCTCCTTTCCGGCGAGGTGCCGATGGATTTCCAGTTCGACGTTGTCGTTGACTCGATCCCCGTCCTGATGGAGGGGCTGGCGCTGACGCTGCAGATCACCTTCCTCGGGCTGATCGGCGGCATCGCGCTCGGCGTGCTTGCCGGCCTTGCCAGGGTCTACGGCAACTTTCTCATCAACGGCATTGCCATGATCTACATCGAGACCATCCGCGGCACGCCGCTGGTGGTCCAGGTCATGTTCATCTATTTCGCGCTGCCGCTGGCGACCGGCCTTCGGGTCGCGGCGCTCTATGCGGCGATCTTTGCCATCGTGCTCAACTCCGGCGCCTATATCGCGGAGATCGTGCGCGGCGCGGTGCTGTCCATCAGCAAGGGGCTGATCGAGGCCGGCAAGGCGCTCGGCATCAGCTCCTGGCAGAACATCGCCTATATCGTCGGCCCGCTGGCGTTCCGGCGCATGGTGCCGCCGCTCGGCAACCAGGTGATCATCAGCCTGAAGGACACGTCGCTGTTCATCGTCATCGGCGTCGGCGAACTGACCCGCCAGGGCCAGGAGATCATCGCCACCAATTTCCGGGCGCTGGAAGTGTGGACCTCCGTGGCGCTGATCTATCTCGCCGTCACCACCATCCTCGCCTATCTGCTGCGGCTGCTCGAAAGGCGGATCCGGATCCTATGACCGATACCAAGACGACCACCGAGGCCGGCAACGGCGCCAAGATGAAGGGCCTGGTGCGCTTCCAGCACGTCGACAAGAATTTCGGCGAGGTCAAGGTCCTCAAAGACATCGAACTGACCATCGACCAGGGCGAGGTGGTTGTCATCGTCGGGCCGTCCGGCTCCGGCAAGTCGACGCTGCTTCGCTGCATCAACGGGCTGGAGACGATCAGCGCCGGCCGGCTCATCATCGAGAACCAGTTCGACATGTCGGACCCGAAGACGGATCTTCGCAAGGTGCGGGTCGAGGCGGGCATGGTGTTCCAGCAGTTCAACCTCTTCCCGCACATGACGGCGCGCGAGAACGTCGCCTTCGGCGCACGGCGCGCCCGCGGCAAGGCCAAGGACGAGGCGCTCGCCAGGGCCGACGAGCTGCTCGCCCGGGTCGGGCTTGCCGACCGCGGCGGCCACTATCCGGACGAGCTTTCCGGCGGCCAGCAGCAGCGGGTGGCGATCGCCCGGGCGCTTGCCGTCGGGCCGAAGCTGATGCTGTTCGACGAGCCGACCTCGGCGCTTGATCCGGAGCTGCGCGGCGAGGTGCTGGGCGTGATGCGGGCGCTGGCGCTGGAGGGCATGACGATGATCGTCGTCACCCACGAGATGGCGTTCGCCAACAGCGTCGGCACGCGGCTGATCTTCATGGATGACGGTCGCATCGCCCATGACGGCGATCCGGCGGAGATGTTCGCCAATCCGCCGTCCGACCGGTTCCGCGACTTCATGAAGGACGTCGCCTGAGCGGCGGCGGCCGGTCGGTCAGATCTGCATGTTGTAGAGCGCGGAATCCTGCGGCGAGGCGGAGTTGATCAGCCGGTTGAGGCAGGACAGGTGGTCTTGAATTCCCTCCTGCTCTTCGTGGCTCAGGGCGTTGGCCTCCGGGTTGATGCCCCTCAGATAGTGCTCCAGCAGCGAAGCGGCGGCGCTGATGCTGGAAAAGCCGAGCGATCCGCTGCTGCCCTTGATCTTATGCGACAGGCCGATGGCCTCGGCGACGACCGGGCCCGGAATGGCGCCCGGCGCATCGAGCCGCGCCAGGCACTGGCTGATGTCCTCAAGCTCCACCGTCAGCGTCAGGCAGTGGCGGCTGATCAGTTCACGCAGTTCTTTCTGCATGGTCTCGGACTCCTTGGTCCCGCGGTACCCGCATGTTCCAGATGTCCTTCAGTTCACTGGACAGCGTCATCGGATCGAACGGCTTGGGGATGACGGACAGGACACCCAGTTCCAGGAACGCGGCGATTTCGTGACGCTGCGCCTTGGCCGTCATGAAGACGACCGGGATGTCGGCGAGCTCCGGTATTTCGCGCAGCTTGGCGAGGGTTTCCGTGCCGTCCATGCCCGGCATCATGACGTCGAGCAGGATCAGGTCGGGACGGAATTCTGGCGTCTTCCTCAGCGCATCGAAGCCGTCGACGCAGACATCGAGCTCGAAGCCGCCGATCTGGGTCAGGGCGAGTTCTGCGACGGCCCGGATGTCGGGCTCGTCCTCCACATAGGTGATGCGTTTCAATTCGTCGCTCATCTCACTCCCCAGCCATCTGTTCGCCGAGCCGGTGCCCGGCCTCTGTTTCGGTCTCATCAACGCCGTTCCGGGTGTTGAGCAGTTCGGCTATGCCTTCGCGGATCGCCGTCGTGGTCGCTTGCGACTTGACGAAGCTCCGGTCGATGTCCGGGCGCAGGAAGGCCGGCAGGTCGCTGCCGGAAAACACCAGGACATGGGGCCGGTCCCCGCCGATCGCCTCGATCATCGGCAACAGCTCCTGGCCGTGCCCGTCGGGCAGTTCCAGGTCGAGAATGACGATCTCGTAGCTGTTGATGAGGAGCTTCTGGCGGGCCTGGCGGATGCTGGACGCGAAATCCACCTGCGCCCGGTCGCCGATCACTGCCTCGATGATGTCGCGATGGTCCTCGTTGTCCTCGACATGGAGGATGCGCGGCGCCAGGTCGGAGCGGGGATTGGCGGCGCGGCCGACGAACAGCTTCAACTGGGCGACGTCGATCGGCTTGGCCAGCCAGTCCACATGGTCCATCCGGTTCTCGCCGGCGTCGCTGGCCGACCCGTCGGCGAAGGCCGACACCACGATGACCGGAAGGTTCCGGGTCTTGGGATCGCGGCGCAGCTCCGACAAGAGGTGCAGTCCGTTCTGGCCGGGCATTTCCAGGTCCAGGGTCATGGCGGCGAACCGGTGCTGCTGCAGCAGTTCCTTGGCTTCGGCCGCGTTGGCACAGGTCTGGGTGCTGAAGCCCATGCGTTCCACGATCAGCTTGAGAAGGCCGCGCATGTCCGGCTCGTCCTCGCAGATGAGGATGCGGGGCGCGGCTTCGTCGCCGCCCGGCTGCGGCAGGCCCGCCGCGGAGGGCGGCAGCGCCGGCAGGTCGAAATGGAACTCCGTGCCCTTGCCGACCTCGGTGTCGTAGCCGATGGTGCCGCCGTGGTCCTCCACGATCGCCTTGGCGATCGACAGGCCGAGGCCGCTGCCGCCGCGCTGGCGGTTGTCGGCGCTGTCGGCCTGGCAGAACTTGCCGAAGATCTTGCCGCGGAAATCGGCAGGAATGCCGGGGCCGTTGTCGACGACGCTGACCCGGACCTGGTCGGCGTCGACGGCGACCCGGACCTCCACGATGCCACCCGACGGGGAGTGCTTGACCGCGTTCGACAACAGGTTGGTGAGGACCTGGGCGAGACGGTCGCGGTCCGCCTGGACCTGGACCCAGGGCGCGCTGCTTTGGAGCCGGATGACGACGTTGAACTCCTCGCCGTAGGAGCGGTTGGCCTCGATCGTGCGTTCCAGGAACGGGACCAGATCGATCCGCTTGAAGTCGTAGGTGATCTTGCCGGCCTGGATCTTCTCGATGTCCAGCATGTCGTTGATCAGTCGCACGAGCCGGTCGCAATTGGTGTGGGCGATCGAGATCATCGACTTGGCCTGCGGCGACAGATCGCCGAGCACATCGGCCTTCAACAGGCCGAGCGAGCCCTTGATGGAAGTCAGCGGCGTGCGCAGTTCGTGGCTGACGGTGGAGACGAACTCGTCCTTCAGGCGTTCGGAGCGATAGCGCTCGGAAAGATCGGTGACGATGCCGACGAAGAGCCGGCGGCCGTCGCGCCGCACCTCGCTGACGGCGAGGTGGATCGGGATGGTCTTGCCGTCGGCGTGGCGGGCAAGCGCCTCGCGGCCGTTCTTCTTGAAGATCGGGCTGTCGTGGCGCTCCTGCATGTACTGGCTGTGCTTTTCCCGGTCCTCCGACGTCATCAGGATGGTGATGTCCGATCCGATCAATTGCTGCGCGGAATACCCGAAAAGGGTGCTCGTTGCCGGATTGGCGTCGACGATCGTCCCGTTTTCGTCGATGACAATGATCGGGCTGACGGCGGTCTCCAGGATGGCCTGGATGTTCTCCTGCTTTTCCTTGAGCTTGTCTTCGCGGGCGCGCAGTGTCACCGCCATGTTGCGGAACGCGCGGCCGAGCTCGCCGACCTCGTCGGGCCTGTCCGTCGGAATGTCGATCTCTTCCAGGGCGTGGCCCTGGACGAGTTGCGCGGTGGCGCCGGTCAGGCGTTTCAGCGGCCGCACGATCAGGCCGGCGGCAAAGATCGCGAGCAGCCCGCCGACGATGGCGAGGGCGCCGGAGATGGCGATCGTCTTGTTGCGGGAGGCGGCATCCTCGGCAAAGACGCGCGAGACCGGCGTGAACGCGGCCATCATCAGGAACCGGTTCGGGTCCGAAGCGTCGAAATAGACCTTGTGGAAGGCGGCGACGCTGTCGTTGAGGATGGCAGGCAACTGGCCCGGCTTGTCCTGGCCGGCATCGCCCGCGGGATCGAACAGGTTGCGGATCTCCGGGATGTCGTTCTGCAGCCGGACCTCGCCGCCGAAGTCGAAGGCGAAGGTCTTTTCCACATCGGGATGGACGAGGTAGTCGCCACTCTCGTTGGTGACGTAGAGGCTGCGGCCGGACGCGAAATTGGTCGGCAGTTTGGCCAGCACCGGACGCATGTCGATATTGAGGACGATGAGGCCGAACGGGCTGCCGGCTTCGTCATAGATCGGCGTTCCGACGCGAAGGACCGGCTTTTTCGGTATCTCGATCTCCCCGTGCTCGCGGTTGAGGTCGATACCGAAAAGACGCACCGACCCGACCGGCGCACTGAGCGTTCCGGTGACGTAGTCCCTGTCGCCCTTGTTCTGGAGTTCTTCGTTGGCGATCGCCACGACCTTCGGGCCGCGCCGGTCGACCCGGACCAGTTCCTTGCCGTTCTCGGCGACCGCGATGTAGCGGATCTGCAGGAGCTCGGGATTGCTGCGCGCCAGGGACAGGAAGATCTGCGTCAGGCGATCTTTCCAGGTCTTGATGTCGTCGCCGCTGAACGGATCGACGCCGCCATATTTGGTGGCGCTGGCGATGCGCTGGATCGGCGGCGTGCCGGCCAGGGCGAGGGTCTGGCGGCGAGCGGTCTCGACCAGATTGAGAAGGTTCTGGGCGGCCTGCCTGAGGCCGAAGTCGAGGCGCTGGCGTTCGTGGTCCTGCCAATAGGCGACGTGCTGGCGGTATTGCAGCACGCCGACCGTCACGGCCGTGAACACCACCAACGTGGCGGCGAATACGGCGACCTTCGTCGCAATTCCAGATAGCAGCGGAATGCGCCGGGCACCGGGTACCGTCATGGTGTTCTCCTCGTTTGACGCTCTGTCAATTCGTACACTCTAGCCGACATTATTCTTCTACGCAGTAAAAATCACCCAATTGGATATTATGATTAAGTCTTTAAATATATCTTACTTCTGATGGTTGCGTTCTTACATGTTTTGTTTACCTAAGAATGGCATCTTATAGTTGTAGACAATTATATTGCGCGGATACAAAGCATATACGCATCCGCCTTATACATTGAAGTAAGAGGTAATCGTCGGTTTTGCGCCAAAGCGCAGGCGGTTGCTCAAGGGGTGGTTGAGTTGAAAAGGCAGGCTGGGAAACCGACCGGGGGCGACGATCGAGCGGAGCCGGCGCGGGCGGTAAACGTCCTGATTGCAGAAGACAGTTCGATCACCCAGGACCTCCTGAAGCTGGTCCTGGAGCAGCGCGGGCACCGGGTCACGATCACCGGGGACGGCGGGGCCGCGCTCAAGGCCCTTCTTTCGGGCAGCTACGACGTCGCGCTGCTCGATTTCCATCTTCCGGAGATGAACGGGCTGGAAGTGGTCTCGCGGTTCCGCGACGAGGCGGGCGACGCGCCGCATCCCCGCTTCGTCGCCATCACCGCCGACATCGAGGGCCTTCTGGCCCACCAGGCCAATTGCGAGCGCTTCGACGCGGTGGTGCCCAAGCCCGTCAACATCCAGGACATCTGCAAGGTCGTGGAGGACGGCGCGGCGCTTCCGCAATCCGCGACGGCGCCGGACGGGGCCAAGGCCGTACAGGCACCGGTTGCGGCGGTAGCGCCGCTGCCGGCAGAGGACGACAGCTCGCCGATCTACGGGCTCGGCTACAATTTCCTACGCTGGCCCGACGATTTCGCGGCCGGACGGTTCGCCGCGCGCAGCCTTCAGGCGCGCGGGGGCGGGCGCGACGTCGATGCCGTGCTGGTGCGCGCGCCCGCGACGCCGGCCGACCTGGCGCCCCTCTGGCAGGCAACGGGCCTGCATCTTCTTCCGGTCATCGACATGGCCGGCACGCTTGCCGGCAAGGCCGACCTCGACTGCTCCAAGCTGGCGCGCGACCGGCTCGACCTGGTGCGTGATCTCATTGAGGGGTTTCACGACCGGCGTGCGGCACTGCACGCCGACCTGCACCATGCGGAGGACCCCGGCGAGCAACTGCTCGGCCGGATGGTCGTCGCCGGCGGTCCGCTGATGCCGTTCTACGACGTCGGCTCGCCGATGCTGGTCGGTTACAATTGCACGATGGATCCGGTGCGGCTGGTCGGCACGGCCCGCAAGCTGGTCGAGCGCGGCCTGCTGTCAGCGGCGTTCTTCGACCGCGTCCACGAATGCGCGTCCTGCGGCTCGTCCCATTTCAACGTCCGCGAGGAGTGCCCCGAGTGCCGGTCGTCGAACCTCGCCGACGAGGCCTATCTGCACCATTACCGCTGCGCCTATCAGGGGCCGGAGGCGGATTTCCGCCGCGGCGACGCGCTGGTCTGCCCGAAATGCCGGCGCGAGCTGACCTCGTTCGGGCGCGACTACGACAAGCCCGGAACGATGGTCGTTTGCGGGAGCTGCGGGCACACCACCTCCGAGCCGTCGGTCGGGTTCATGTGCCTGTCCTGCGGCGCCCATGCGGATGGCGATGCGGTGCGCACGCGCGACATCGAGAGTTTCCGCTTCACCGACGAGGCGAGCGGCTTCGTCGAGGCGGGCCGGGCGTTCCTCGGCTTTGTCCAGCAGACCCTGCGCTTTGCCGAACTGCCGCTGGAACTGGTCGTTGCGCTCAACGACGAGGCCCGGCGCTTCAACGAAAACGGGACGCCGTTCGCGCTCCTCGACATTTCCTATCCGGCCCAGCGCGAGATCGAACGCGAGCACGGGCCGCGGCGGTTCGCGGAGCTGCGCGGCCAGTTCCTTGAAAACCTGCGCCACGTCCTCGGGGCCGAGGCCCGGGTGGTGAAGGGCCAGGCCTATGATTTCGCGCTCCTCAGGCAGACCGATCCGGACGCCGTGCGCGGCGATGTCGAGGCCATCGTCTCCGGCGCGGCCGAGCACCTGGCAGTCGATCCCCAGGCTGTCGTCATTGTCTTCGGGCCGGGGGACCTGTCGTGATGATGACGGTTCTTGCGGACGGATTCGATTTCCTCACGGCCCAGAGCTTCGGCTCCATCGTCAGCCTGTTCTGGTTCGTGCTCCTTTTCGAGGTGCCGCGCTACATGCTTTCCTTTGCCGCCGCGGCCCTGCGCCGCCGGCCTGCCGACACGCCGCCGGAGCGGCTGCGCGATCTCGGGCGGATCAGCGTCGTCATCGCCGGCAACAACGAGGGCGACGTGATCGAGGCCTGCGTGCGCGGCCTCTGGGAGCAGACCCTGCCGCCGGACGAGATCGTCGTCGTCAGCGACGGCTCGACCGACGCCATGACGGCGCGGTTGCGGGACCTGAAGCGCAAGGGGCTGATCCAGCGCGCCCACGGCACGGCGCTGAGGGCCGGCAAGGCGGCGGCGATCAACCTCGCCGAGCGGCTCTGCTCCGGCGACATCGTCGTCAACGTGGATTGCGACTGCCTGTTCGATCGCCGGGCGTTGCAGCGCGTCGTCCAGCCGTTTGCCGATCCGGGCATCGGTGCGGTATGCGGCAACATCCTGGTGCGCAACCACCGCAACAGCCTCGTCGCCGGGTTCCAGGCGATCGAATATCTGATCAGCATTTCGCTCGGCAAGGCCGCCCTCGACCTCGTCGGCCAGGTGAGCTGCGCCTCCGGCGCGTTCTCCGCCTTCCGCCGCAGCGCGCTCTGCCAGGTCGGCGGACTCGATGCCGGGGGCGGCGAGGACCTCGACGTGACGCTGCGGCTGCGCCGTGCCGGCTGGGCGACGACCTTTGCCGCCGACGCCATCTGCTACACCGCGGTGCCGGAGACGTTGCCGGCGCTCGCCCGCCAGCGCTTCCGCTGGGAGCGGGACGCGGTGCGCCTGCGCTACCGCAAGCACGCCGATGTCCTCAACCCGTTCGCGGTCGGCTTCCGTCCCGTGGAACTGGTGCACCAGTTCGAGTTCCTGTTCTTCAACGTCCTCGGGGCCGCCGCGCTGCCGTTCTACGTCGTCTGGCTGTTCTCGACCTATGGCGACCTGGCGCCGGCGATCCTGCTCGCCGCCGAGGCCGGGCTGATGGGGATCGACACGGTGGTGTTCCTGCTGGCGGCCTCCGCGACGCCGCGGGCGAACGGGCTCGCCCTGGTGCCGCTGGTGCCCGGCTACAGCCTCTTCAACGGGGTCGTGATGCGGATGATCCGGTTTGCCGCCTATCTCCAGGAATGGGTCGTCGATGCCTCCTATTTCGACCCCTATGTGCCGGACAAGGTTCACAAGGTTCGGGAGTAACGCCATGCGCAGTCTGAAAAAGCGTCCGCGCGCGGACACCATCGCCAACCAGGAGCGCAAGGGGCGGAGCCGGCCGGGCCGGCACATCTATTTCGCCCTGCTGGTGGTCTTCAGCTTTGCCGTGGCGAACTATGTCTGGGGCGATCTGGTCATGCTGCGCGGCGGCGGGCTGGTGCTGCGCGACAAGACGGTGATCGCCGCCACCTTCGTTGCCCGCGTCGCAAAGGTGGACGTCAGCGAGGGGCAGACGGTCGGCGAGGGCGACACGCTGCTCAGGATCGAATCCACCGAAGTGCTGGAACGGCTCGCCGAATTGTCGATCCGCCAGGCCGAACTCGCCCAGCAGGCGGCGACCTTCCAGCTCCGCTCCGCGGTCGCCCGCCAGCTCCTGCCGCTGGCGGCACGGCGCGAGACGGAGACCAGCAAGGTGCTGGTGCGTTTCGACGACATGTCGGACCGCGGCCTCCTCACCTCGACGCGCTACGAGGAGGCGCTCAGGGCCAATTTCAACGCGCGCCAGGACCGGGTGAAGCTGGCGACGGAAACGGAAACCCTGGCGGCGCAGATATCGGCGCTGGAGGAGGCCAGGGCCGATGCCGCAAGGGCCGTTGCCGACCTCATGTCCCACTATGCCGGGGGCGTCATCCGGGCGCCGGCCGGCGGCACCGTCGGCGCGCGTGTTCCCTCCATCGGCAGCGTCTTTCGTGCCGGCGACCCGATCCTTTCGGTCTATTCCGGCGAGGCCTATGTGCTGACCTACCTGCCGCGGCGCTACCTTTTGCCGATCGAGGCCGGCATGGAGGTCACGGTGTCGAGCGGACGCCACAGGAGCGACGGCGTCATCACCGACATCCTGCCGGTCTCCGACGCCCTGCCGCGGGAGTTCCAGAACACCTTCAAGCCGCGCGACCGCAACCAGCTCGCGCGCATCCGGCTCGCCGATCCGGGCGTCTTCCCGGTCTACGAAAAGGTCGAGATCCGGTGCAAATCCTACCTGCCGTGGCCGCTTTCGGAGCAAAAGGCCCGCCCGCCGCAGGACGAGACATGGACGGGCGCCGGGGACGGTGCGCCCGACACCGGCGCCGAGGCGGAGCGGCGCCACGCCGCGGCGATGGCCTCGCCGGAGTAGCGTGTGCCGGTCGGTGCGCTACGCCTTTGCAATGCGTGTGACATTCATTTCTTGGCCTCACGTTCGGCTCGCGCCTGGACGGCGAGGAAATCGCGCAGGCGCGCACGCACTGCGTCGGCCTCGCCGGGTGCCCATTTGTAAAAGCCCTCGCCGGTCTTCATGCCGAGATGACCGTCCGCGACCCTGGAACGCAGATAGGGGTGGGGCCCGGGCGTTACGTCCAGCGCCGGCATGATGGTCCGGTGGATCGCCTCGGTCAGGTCGAGGCCGACGAGGTCGGACTGTTCCATCGGACCGAGGACGGCAAGGCGCCGGCCGAAGCCGAGCTTGACCACCTGATCGAGGGTCTCCGCATCGCAGACGCCGCCGGCGACGAGGGCGATCGCCTCGCGCTTCAGGGCGTGCTGCAGCCGGTTGCCGATGAAGCCGGGGACGTCCTTTTTCACGTGAACCGGGCTGCGGCCGGCCGCGCGCAGGATTCTTATGGTGCGCTCGACTGCCGCAAGGTTCTCCGGGCCGATCTGCACCACCTCCACCAGCGGGACGAGATGCGGCGGGTTCCAGAAATGGGTGCCGACGACCCGGTGCTTGCGGGTCACGCGCTCTGCTATGATGCCGATCGGGATCGACGAGGTGTTGGAGGCAAGGATGGCCTCGTCCGGCGCCGCGCGCTCCAATTCCGCAAAGAGGGCCTGCTTCAGCGCGATATTTTCGGCTGCCGCCTCGACGATGAAATCGCAACCGGCGGCAGCTTCCGCAAGGCTCGGGGCGACCGTCACGCGGTCGGCGATCGTCCCGTCGGCGCCGAACATCGTCTCGATGGCGGCGAGCCGGGCCGGCAGGCTCTCAAGCGCGTCTGTCGACCGGTCGTGGACGCGGACGGTGTGGCCCGCCTCGGCGAGGACCCAGGCAATGCCGTGGCCCATCTGGCCGGCACCTATTACCGCCGTCGTCAGATTTCCCACCCCCTGCTTGCCCGGCATCCGCGCGTCCTCCCGTTCGCTTTTGAGAAAGTTGAGCCGGCCGCGCGGGGAAATGGAAGGCCGGTTGCGAAGAAAAATGCCCGCATCTTTATGGGTGTGTGGCGGCTTTCGGCGGTTTCCTGCGGGCCGGAGGGGCGTCGAGGGGTGCGGCCGCGTCGCCCGCCCGACGCAATAGCTGTTGCTTTTCGACGCAAACTGTGGTCATTGGCGGCAACGCTGCCGCGCGTAGACGACCAAAGGGTTGAACGCGGGGGCGTGCTTCTGAGCAGCCGTCGTAGAAGATCGTTGCCATGAAAAGGTGCCGCAAGGCACGAAAGCCAGCGACTGAACTACGCAAGTCCGCTCATAGAAACTAGATCGTGCCGCGTGACGGGCATATCACCCTTGGTCCGCAGGACGATGAACGAAAGACTTCCTTTTTGACGACCTTTTCCGATCTCGGCCTCGCCGAGCCTTTCCTTCGTGCCGTCGAGGCCGAGGGTTATACCGATCCGACCCCCATCCAGTCGAAAGTCATTCCCGAAATTCTCAACGGCCGCGACGTTCTGGGCATCGCCCAGACCGGCACCGGCAAGACCGCCAGCTTCGTGCTGCCGCTTTTGCACGCGATCGCAGGCGACAAGCGCCGCGCCGACAAGAAGACCTGCCGCGCGCTGGTGCTGGTTCCGACCCGCGAACTGGCCGCCCAGGTGGCCGACAGCGTGCGCACCTACGGGCGCTTTGCCCGGGTCACCTCCACGGTCATCGTTGGCGGCGTCAAGCCGGGCCCGCAGGTCCGCGCGCTTGCCAATGGCGTCGACATCGTGATCGCGACGCCGGGCCGGCTTGAGGATCATCTCGGCGGCCGCGCCATCCGGCTCGACGGCACCGAGGCCGTTGTCCTCGACGAGGCCGACCAGATGCTCGACCTCGGCTTCCTGCCGGCCGTGCGCCGCATCCTCGGCAAGCTGCCGCGGGAGCGCCAGACGGTGCTCCTGTCGGCGACCATGCCGAAGCAGATCCGCGGCCTTGCCAGCGACTTCCTCAACCGTCCGGCGGAGATCTCCGTTGCCCCGACGGCCAGGCCGATCGAGCGCATCGACCAGTCGGTGATGCATATGGACAAGGCGGCCAAGCGCACGGCGCTGGTCGACATCCTCGCCGGTGCCGATGTGGAGCGGGCGATCGTCTTCACCCGCACCAAGCGCGGTGCCGACCGGGTCAGCAAGCATCTGCTCGATGCCGGCCTTTCGGCCGCCGCGATCCACGGCGACAAGAGCCAGGGCCAGCGCCAGCAGGCGCTCGCCGCGTTCCGCAATGACCGGGTGCGCATCCTCGTCGCGACCGACATCGCGGCCCGCGGCATCGACATCGACGATGTCTCCCATGTCATCAATTTCGAGCTGCCGAACGTGCCGGAGGCCTATGTGCACCGGATCGGACGTACGGCCCGCGCCGGCAAGAGCGGCATCGCTGTGTCGCTGTGCGATCCGGACGAGCGCGGCCTCCTGCGCGACATCGAGCGCCTGATCGGGCGCGCGATCGGCTCGGAGGGCGACGCACTGCCGACGGAGCGCCACAGCCGCAGGCCGAAGCGCCGGGCCGAGGCCCGGTCCGTGGAGGAGCGGTCCGGCGACAAGCCGCCGCGCCGGCGCAGGCGTTCCCGCAACGGCAAATCATCGGCCAAGGGCGAGGCGCCGCAGTCGCGTCGCTTCGGCAAGGCCGGTCCGGAAGCCGCCGGCGACGGGCTGTCCCGCATGCTCGGCAATATCGGTTCGCGGTCGGATGCAGGTGCATCCGCGTCCACGAATACCTGACAACATGCGGTGTGGCGTCCGGCTCCGGCCGCCGCACCCGACCCAATCGGATGGGGCGCGCCGGCAAACGGCGGTTTGTCGACGGGCCCGCATCCGAACCACAAAAAACCAGCATCCCCTGTCACGTCTTAAGAGGAGATTTCGAAATGCAGACGGGTTCGGTCAAATGGTTCAACGCCACCAAGGGTTACGGTTTCATCCAGCCGGATGATGGCGGCAACGACGTCTTCGTGCATATCAGCGCGGTGGAGCGTGCCGGCATGTCGACCCTCAACGAGGGTCAGAAGATCGGCTACGAGATCGAGGTCGACCAGCGCCGCGGCAAGTCCTCGGCCGTCAACCTTCAGGCTCAGTAAGCAGGCGTTCAGGCGCCACGCAGGCTTACGGCGCATCAGCGCCGGCGCGCATTTGCGCTTGCCAAGTCCCGACGGGTGTCGGGACTTGGGATAAGTCTCAGTCGGGCTCGCCCGGCGTCACGATTTCGAAACGGCGGGGCGGCAACGCTCCGCCGTTTCACATTTTTGGCCCGGTCGTTACTTTGCCGGCTTGAAGAGCCAGCCCTTCAGGAGGGCCGTCACCCGCGGCATGACCACATAGGTCATCAAAAGCACCTGCAGGACGACGATGACCAGCACCCGCAGCCAGAACGGGCCGCCGGCGAGCCAGGCGCCGACCGTGAGCTGCAGCGGATAGACCAGCACGAAGACGACAGCGATCAGCACCAGCGCCATCTTCCATTGCGGCGCCTTGGCGGCGGCCGGCACGGCGGGCAGGTCGAACCAGAATTCCAGCCCCGTCACCTTTTTCATCGTCGTCTCGCCGGCCGTGACGTCGGCGAGCTTCTCCAGCCAATGGGCGCGCTCTTCCGACTCTTCCCAGGCGCGGCCATGCTCGTAGGTGTCGAAGCGGTAGATCAGCACGTATTCGTGGTTGGTCCGGGCAGAAGGTCGCAGGACATTGAGGCCCATGTGGCCGGGAAAGGACGAGGCGGCCGCGGAGATGCCCTTGATCCACTCCTCATAGGCGGCCTCCCTTCCGGGCAGGACCTTGCGCGCGACGCTGACGGTGACGGGCTCTTGCGGTTCGGGGTCGCTCATGAGCCTTCCTTTTCTCTCAGAATTCTGGCGTTCCGGGCGGTTTCGACACCGCCGTCCGACGCGCTGCGGCCGAACGCGCGGTCCGGCTTTTGACGACGGACCCGATAGCACAAAATATCGTTTTTATCAAAGAATAACGTGAATATACACTTCATTTAAACGTTTCTAGAATATATGAGAATCGTTGCGGATTGCGTTTTTCTGGGTCATATTACCAATCCCGAACGCTTCCTGTCGCTGGTTGAAATCGTCCCATGCCCATTGCCGAACCGCCGCTCTACGACCTTGCCACCGCCGCCAAGAACGGTGGTGCGAAGACCATGATCGAAGCCGTCTTCTCACGGCTGCGCGAAGATATCCTGAGCGGGCGGCACCAGCCCGGCGAGCGGCTCCGGGTGGAACAGCTCCGCAAGGAATTCGGCGTCGGCGCCAGCACGATCCGCGAGGCGCTGTCGCGGCTGATGTCGGAATCGCTGGTGACCACCGAGGGCCAGCGCGGCTTTCGGGTCTCCGCCGTCTCGCTGCAGGACTTCCGGGACATTGCCGAGATGCGCAAGATCCTGGAGACGATCGCGCTTCGAAGCTCGATCGAGCATGGCGACGACGACTGGGAGGCGGGCATCGTCGCCGCCTATCACCGGCTCTCCAAGGTCGAGGAGCGGCTGGCCGACAAGCCCGACGAGGTGGCCTCGGAATGGGGCGACCTCAACCAGGCCTTCCACGACGCGCTGATTTCGGCCTGTGGCAATCGCTGGCTCCTCAATTTCCGCAAGATCCTGCACGACCAGTCGAACCGCTATCTGCGCCTGTCGCTGGCCGACACCACGGCGCCGCGCAACGTCCACGCCGAGCACGAGGCGATCTTCAAGGCGGTGATGGCCCGCAAGCCCGACGAGGCCTCCGAACTGGTCGGCACCCATATCGACCGCACCGTCGGCGTCATCGCAAAGCAGTTCGAGGGCAAGCCCGAGGCGGCGGAGTAGGGGGCTTCCCTGCTGCGCCGACTGATGGCAGCTCCCGCAGACCACACACTCGGCCGTCACTCCGGCCCCCGAGCCGGGGCCTAATGCCCCTATCCACCCGGTATGCCGTTGAAGGACTCGTTTCGGCGTTTGCGCGGGGGGAGGCGGAAGGGCTGGATTGCCGCGTCGGCCTTCCCAGACTCGCGTCACGCGCCGCGCCCCGTCCTTCGGACCCTCGCAATGGCGTTGAAATTTAATGAGAAATTCAATCCACCGTCATTGCGAGCGCAGCGAAGCAATCCAGCGCGGCTTGTCGGCTCTGACTGAGGTTGTTGTTGGAGCGCCATCACCCGCTGAGCGAACCGCTCCCGCAAGCCAAACCCTCTGCCGTCACCCCGGCCCCCGAGCCGGGGCCTAATGTCCGTCTCCATGCGGTATGTCGTGTGTGATCGGAACGCTTGGGGTGCGCGGGGCGACGTCACGGAACCACCGACAGGGCATACAGTGCCGAGGCGGGCAATGGGTCCCGGGTCTCCGCTTCGCTTCGCCCGGGATGACGGGAGAGGGTGGGGTGACCGGGTTGACCTGTCGGCGACGCCGATGGCGCAGCGGGCGGTAGCGAACGGGCGCGTTACCCTCAAATCTTCCGCAACCGCTCCTCGCGCAGATGATCGCGAAGGAAATCCAGCCGGTCGTTGCCCCAGAAGATGGCGTCGCCGGTGATGAAGGTCGGGACGCCGAAGACGCCGCGTTCCCTGGCTTCCACGGCGTTTTCGTCGAGGACCGCGAGGTTGTCCGGGTCCTCGCTGGCGGCGATGACGGCCTCGGGGTCCATGCCGATGCGCCGGGCGACTTCACGCAGCACGTCGGGATCACCGATGTCCTGGCCTTCCGCCCATTCGATCCGCATCGTCTCGACGACGTGGTCGCGCAGCCGGCCCTCCTTCTCGGCGTAGAGGCTGGCGGCTCCGGCCCTGGTCGGGTCGGTGGTGATCGGCGGCGGGGTGTAGGGGATGCCGAGTTTCTTCGCCCAGCGGCCGACGTCCTGGCGCACCAGGGGGATCTTGACCTTGGCGCGGTCGGGATCGGACCGGCCGTTCCAGCCGCCGAGGGGCTTCCAGACCAAATTGACCCGGTAATCCTCGAAAATGTCCCAGACCGACTTGGTCACCAGGTAGCAGTAGGGGCTGCGGAAATTGAAGAAGAACAGGAGATCCGCCGGGTCGCTCATCGGGCTGGGCTTTCGTTTCGATTGTCAGTCGGCGACGCGGAATTCGACGTCGCCGAGGTTCTGGAATTCGCAGGAGACGTGGACGCCGGGGGCAAGGTGGGCGGCCGCGGTGGCGCCGCCGGCGAGCACGATGTAGCCGGGCTCCAGTCGTTCGCTGGAGCGCGCGACCATGCGGGCGGCGGCAACCAGCGAGCGGATCGGGTTGCCGAGGATCGCGGCCGTGGAACCGATCTCGACCGGCCTTCCGTCGAACTTCATGATGATGCCGAGATTGGCGACGTCCGTTTCCGGCGCGTGCCAGCCGCCGACGACGAAGCCGGAGGAGGACGAGTTGTCGGCAACGACGTCGCCGAGGGCGAACTTGAAATTCTCGTAGCGGCTGTCGATGATCTCCAGCGCCGGGGCGACGGCTTCCACGGCGGCAAGCGCCTCCATCGGGCTGACGTCACCTGACAGCGGCTTCTTCATCAGATAGGCGATCTCCGGTTCCACGCGCGGATGGACGTAGCCGCCCATATCGAGGACGCCGCCTTCCTCCACGCGCATGGCGTCGGTGAGCCGGCCCCAGATCACCTCCGAGACGCCGACCTGCTCCATCTTGACCCGGCTGGTCAGCCCCATCTTGAAGCCGACCCGGCGCTCGCCGCGCTGGATCCGGCGCGAGACCGACATCGCCTGGACGGCATAGGCCTCGTCGAGGGTCATCTCGTCGTCGCCGACGAATTGCGGGATCGCCTTGGCGGTGCGGGCCGCCTCGTCGACGATCTCGGCGAAGTTGGCAAGGTTCTTCATTTCGGTCCTTCGTTTCGTTCTTGTGCGCCTATTCGGCGGCGTGCTGGCGCGCCTTGACGAGGTCGAGGGCGACGTCGACGATCATGTCCTCCTGGCCGCCGACCATGCCGCGCCGGCCGAGTTCCACGAGGATGTCGCGGGTGTCGATGTTGTAGAGTTCCGAGGCGTTCTCCGCGTGGCGCAGGAAGCTGGAATAGACGCCGGCATAGCCGAGGCTGAGGCTTTCCCGGTCGACGCGGACCGGGCGTTCCTGCAGCGGGCGGACGAGGTCGTCGGCGGCATCCATCAGGCCGAAGAGGTCGCAGCCGTGCTCATAGCCGGCCCGGTCCATGACCGCGATCAGCACCTCAAGCGGCGCGTTGCCGGCGCCGGCGCCGAGGCCGGTGAGCGAGGCATCGACGCGATTGGCGCCTTCCTCGATGGCGGCGATGGAGTTGGCAACGCCGAGCGAGAGATTGTGGTGGCAGTGGATGCCGAGTTCCGTCTCCGGCTTGATGGCATCGCGCACGGCGCGGATCCGGGCGCGCACGTCGTCGGGCAGCATGTAGCCGGCGCTATCGGTGACGTAGATTGTGGTCGCGCCGTAGCCCTCCATCAGCTTTGCCTGTTCGGCAAGGCCCTCCGGCGAGCTCATATGCGCCATCATCAGAAAGCCGATGGTGTCGTAGCCGAGTTCGCGGGCGATCGGGATGTGCTGCTGGGAGACGTCGGCCTCTGTGCAGTGGGTGGCGATGCGGCAGGAGCGGGCACCGGCCTCATAGGCGGCCTTCAGGTGCTCGCGGGTGCCGATGCCGGGCAGGGACAGCACCGTGACGACGGCGGTGTCGACGGCATCGGCAACGGCGGCGATCCACTCGAAATCGGTGTGGGCGCCGAGGCCGTAGTTGAAGCTCTCGCCGGCGAGGCCGTCGCCATGGGTGATTTCGATGGCAGCCACATTGGCCTGATCGAGCGCCTTGGCGATGCGGATGACGTCGGGAAGCTGGAACTGGTGACGGATGGAATGCATGCCGTCGCGGAGCGTCACGTCCTGGATGTAGATCTTATCGGTCATCTTTCTCGCTCCCTCAGGCCGCTTCGGCGTCGCGTGTCTTGTCCATCCAGCGCTCGGCGGTCGCCAGCGCTGCGGACGTCATGATGTCGAGATTGCCGGCATAGGCGGGCAGGTAGTGGGCCGCGCCCTCGACCTCCAGGAAGATGGTCGACTTGATGCCGGTGAACTCGCCATAGCCGGGAAAGCGGATCGGGTTGTTGTCGCCGAAGCGCTCGAACTGGACGTCCTGCTTGAGGCGGTAGCCGGGCACGTATTTCTGCACCTCGGCCGCCATTTCCTCGACGCTCTTCTGGATCTCTTCCGGCTCGGCGCCCTGGCTCAGCACATAGACGGTGTCGCGCATCAGCAGCGGCGGCTCGGCCGGGTTGAGGATGATGATCGCCTTGCCGCGGTGGGCGCCGCCGACGGTCTCGATGGCGCGGGCGGTGTTCTGGGTGAACTCGTCGATATTGGCGCGGGTGCCGGGGCCCGCGGACTTCGACGCCACCGAGGCGACGATCTCCGCGTAAGGAACGGATTTCGAGACCCGGGCGACGGCATGGACCATCGGGATGGTCGCCTGGCCGCCGCAGGTCACCATGTTGACGTTCTGTTCGTTCAGGTGCTCGTCCATGTTGACGACGGGGATGCAGTGCGGGCCGATCGCCGCCGGCGTCAGGTCGATCATCTGCTTGCCGTACTGAATGCAGATATCGTTGTGCTTCTTGTGGGCGTAGGCGGAGGTGGCGTCGAAGACGACGCCGATCTCGTCCCACACCGGCATCTTGATGAGGCCGTCGATGCCTTCCGCGGTCGTCGCCACCTTCAGGCGCTCGGCGCGGGCAAGGCCGTCGGAGGCCGGGTCGACGCCAACCATGGCGCCCATCTCGATGTTCTTGCCGGTGCGCATCACCTTGATCATCAGGTCGGTGCCGATATTGCCCGAGCCGATGATCGCGCATTTGGTCTTGGCATTGCTCATCGTTACTCTCCCTTGGCGAACTGGGCGCGGACGGAGCCGAGGCCCGTAATGCGGGCCTCGAAGACGTCGCCGGGCCTGGCGACGACCATCGGGCCGAGGGCGCCGGACATGATCTGGTCGCCGGCGCCGAGCGGTCGGCCGACGCGGGCCATGGTCTTTGCCAGCCACAGGGCCGCGTTCAGCGGATGGCCGAGGCAGGCGGCGCCGGCGCCGGTCGCCATCGGCTCGCCCTTCAGCGTCATCACCATGCCGCAGCTTCGAAGGTTGAGGCCGTCGAGCTTCACCGGCGTCGTGCCGAGGACGTAGAGGCCGCTGGAGGCGTTGTCGGCGACGGTGTCGAGGATGCGGATGTCCCAATTGGAAATCCGGCTGTCGACGATCTCGATGGCGGGCAGGACGTACTCGATCGCGCTCATCAGGTCGGACATGGTGAGGTCCGGCTCTGCGAGATCCTTGCCGATGACGAAGGCGATTTCGGCCTCGACCTTGGGCTGGATCAGGGTGCCGGTCGGTACTTCCTCACCCTCCGGCACCGCCATGTCGGCGAACAGCATGCCGTAGTCGGGCTGATCGACGCCGAGCTGCTTCTGGACGGAGTCGGAGGTCAGGCCGATCTTGCGGCCGACCACCTTGCGTCCGGCCTCCAGCCAGCGCTTCGTATTGATCTCCTGGACGGCATAGGCGCCGTCGACGTCGCCGTCTTCCAGCATGTCGCGGATCGGCGCGACGGGTTTCTTGGTGGCATGGGCATCGAAGATCGCGTCTGCGGCCTTCTGGATGTTTTCTTCAGTGGAACTCACGGCGGATCTCACAGCTTCACGCAGACATTGGACAGTTCGGTGTAGAATTCGAGGGAATGGACGCCGCCCTCGCGGCCGATGCCGGACATCTTGGAGCCGCCGAAGGCGGTTCGGAGGTCGCGCAGGAACCAGGAATTGACCCAGATGATGCCGGCCTCAAGATGCCGCGAGACGCGGTGGGCGCGGGAGACGTCGCCGGTCCAGACCGCTGCGGCAAGGCCGTAGGGCGTGTCGTTGGCGAGCTTCAGCACCTCGTCCTCGCTGTCGAACGGGCGGATGTGGCAGCAGGGGCCGAAGATCTCTTCGGTGACGATGGCGCTGTCGTCGGGAAGGCCGGTCCAGATGGTCGGCTCGACCCACCAGCCGCCATTGAGGTCGCCCATTTCCGGGATGCCGCCGCCGGTGACGACCGTGGCGCCCTCGGCGGCGGCCTTGTCGTAGTAGGACTTCACCTTGGCGCGGTGCTCCTCGGAGATCAGCGGCCCGAGATTGGTCTCCGGGTCGTCGGAATGGCCGAGCTTCAGGTTTTCCGCCTTCTCCTTCAGGGTGGCGACGAATTTGTCGAAGATCGGCCGCTCCACATAGACCCGCTCGGTGCCGAGGCACACCTGGCCGCAATTGGCGAAGACGGAGCGCATGGTGCCTTCGATGGCGGCGTCGAAATCGCAGTCGGCGAAGACAATCGCCGGGTTCTTGCCGCCGAGTTCGAAGGAGACGTCGCGCACGCCCCTGGCCGCGGCCTTCATGATCGCCTCGCCGGTGCGGGTCTCGCCGGTGAAGGTGATGGCGTCGACGCCGGGATGCTGGGTGAGGAATTCGCCGGCGGCGTCGGGGCCGTGGCCGTGGACGACGTTGTAGACGCCCTTCGGGATGCCGACCGCGTTCATCACCTCACCGAGGAGGGCTGTGGTCATCGGGGTTTCCTCCGACGGCTTGACCACGACGGTGTTGCCGCAGGCGAGCGCCGGGCCGACCTTCCAGGTCATCAGGAGGAGCGGCAGGTTCCAGGGCGAGATGACGCCGATGACGCCTTTCGGCTTCCGCACCGCGTAGTTCATGGCGCCGGCGCCGTCCGGGGTCTCCAGGAAGAAGCTTTCCGTCGGCACGTTCTTCACGACGTCCGCAAAAACCTTGAAGTTGGCGGCGCCGCGGGGAATGTCGATGTGGGCGGCGAGGGACTTGGGCTTGCCGGTGTCGGCGATCTCGGCGGCAAGGAAGTCGTCGAAGCGCCGGTCGATCTCGTCGGCGACGGCATAGAGCAGCCTGACGCGTTCGGCCGTCGGCATGCGGCCCCACTCGCCCTTGAGGGCGGCGCGGGCGGCGCTCACCGCGGCGTCGACGTCGTCCTTCGTTGCCTTGTGGATGACGCCGAGCTTCTCGCCGTTCAGCGGGCAGATGTTGTCGAAGGTCTCGCCGCCGGAGCCGGCGACGAATTCGCCGTTGATGAAATGCTTGATCTCGACCGCGGCGGTTTCCGCTTTGAGGGCTGTCTGTGTGCTCATCGTCGTCTTTCCGGACTGGTTGATCTTATTTTTCGGGGGCAAGGCCGATGGCTTTCAGCCCGGCCATTGCACAAATCTCGTCTTCTTCGGCCGAGGCTCCGGAGACGCCGATGCCGCCGACGATCCTTCCGTCGACCGAGATCGGCAGGCCGCCGGCGAACATCACCAGGCGGTCGCGGACCATCAGGCCGTCGCGCAGCATGTCGTCGCCGGCAACGACCGCGCCCCATTTGGAGGTGGCAAGGCCGAAGCTTGCCGAGGTGAAGGCCTTGTCCTCGGCGATGGAAATGGAATGGAGCGGGGCGCCGGGCGCCCTCAGGAACGCCAGCAGGTGGCCGCCGGTATCGACGACGGCGGCGTTGATCGGCCGCTCCATCGCAAGGCCCGTCCTGACCGCGGCTTCCACCGCGGCCAGGCCGGCCTCGAACGTCAGACAGGTGCTGGGTTCGACAACCTTCATCGGTGCGATCCCGTCAGGTCAGAACCGACAGGAAGGCTTCGTTCAACTCGCCTTCGTAATAGAAGATGCCGCGGCCGACCTGGTCGGCGCTCCAGCGGCGGGTCGGGTTGTCGGGGTAGTAGGTGTAGCCGCCGGCATAGACTTCGTTGCGGTTTCCGCTCGGGTCGAAGAAGTAGATGGTCTGGCCGCGGGTGATGCCGTGGCGGGTCGGGCCGACGTCCCGGGAGATGTTGTAGTGGGTCATGATGTCGGCGGCGTGGCCGACGTCGTTCCAGCTTTCCAGGAAGAACGCGGCGTGGTGGAACTTGCCGGGCTCGGCATGGTTCACGAAGGCGATGTCGTGGGCCTTGTTGGAGACCGTCAGCCAGATCGCCAGCTTGCCGTCCGGGGTGTCGACATATTCGGCGAGCGAGAAGTCGAGCACGTTGGTGAAGAGGTCGAGGACCTGATCGAGGTTCGGGCCGTAGAGCAGGGCGTGGTCGAAGCGGGTCGCCTTCATGCCGCGCGGCTCGACCGGCCAGATCATCGGGTTCTCGATCGCCGGATGGGTCGCCGACATCTCGATGTCGGCATAGAGTTCGATGCGGTGGCCGCTCGGGATGGTGAAGCCGATGCGGCGGCCGACGCCCGGCTGCTCGCCGGCCGGCACCTCGTCGGTGGCGACGCCGTAGTCGTTGAGGCGTTTGGTGAAATCATCGAGCGAGGCGTCGCTGTCGACCTTGAAGGCCATCAGGTCGATGCCGGCCTGGTCAGCCTCGCGCAGGATGAAGCTGTGGCGGTCGAACTCGTCCCAGCCCTTCAGAAACACGCGGCCGTCGTCGCTGCGGCTGACCTCGTTGAGGCCGACGCGGTCGATGTAGTGGGTCAGCGCCTCATCCATGTCCAGGACGCGGAGCTGGATGAAGCCCGGACGCAAGATCCCTTTGAGTGCCATTTGTCGTCTCCCTTGACGTTTCCCGTGGTGTCGTCGCGGCTGCCTTCAGGCGCATTTTTGCCGCGATACCGGTGTCTTGACCGCGTTGCGCAGCACCATGTCGCTCTTCGGCGTGATGCGGCAGGACAGGGCAAAGCCTGCTGCCGCCTCCGCGTCGTCGACATGGTTCTTCCCCATCCGCAAACGGTCGCAGTCGCCTTGAAGGATCTGGACCCGGCATGCGCCGCAGCCGCCGCCCCGACAGCCGACCTGGATCTTGCGCAGACGCGCCCGCTCCATGGCGGCCAGTACCCGCTCCCCCTCGCGGCAGTCGAAGCTGTCGCCGCCCTCGAAGGTGATGCGGTAGGTTTTCGGGGCCGTTCCGGCGGCATCAGCCATGCAGGCCGGATCCTTCTTCAACGTTTCCATCGGCGCGAGTTTTGTCCGGTCCGGTATTGCGGACCGCCACTCGCTTACGGATGCATCATGGTCGTCTAAAATATCGTCTGTCAACAAAAATATCGTTATTTAAAGACTCTCTCGTTTATTTGTTTCGGGCAGGCGCGCGCCGTCGGCGGCCGCGCGGAAGGGCGCAGGGCCGTGGCAAAAAGGCGGATTCTTAGGAATGGGGATGGTTGCCGGAGGGGGCGGCTGCGAGGCGGCAGAGCAGGTCCGGCCGGGCCAGACTATTGGTCTGGGTATCCGCCAAGAGGCAAACCGATGTCGGAGGCTAGGTGAGAAGGATGCGGGCTTGCTTCCCGTCTCCATCCCTCTCAAGCGTCATTGCCGGGCTTGACCCGGCAATCCATAGGGCGTTGATTCCAAACACGAATGCTGATGCAAGCGGACAGGCCTCATGGACCACCGGATCAAGTCCGGTGGTGACGCGGGGGACGTGGAGGCGGGAGAGTGTGCGCCTCGAGCAGGGTCGATTGGTGCTGGCGCCGACGGCGCCGAGCCGTCCGCGCGCGGTCGATCTGACGCGGTAATGCGGCCTCAGACGGCCGCGGAGCGGCGGGGCTCCTCGCGGCAGGCATCGTCCTCGGTCGCCGGGTCCTCCAGGTGGAGGCGGACGACGTTGGACGGGCGCGTGCCGTGCCGGTGGCCGGCATCCGCGGTCAGGAGTTCGGCGAGGGTCCGGGCGGGCAGCATTCTGAGGACGATCATGGATGTTTCCCGGTTCTGGATTTCTTGGCGCCGGCGCCTGAGGGACCGTGCGCGGTTCTTATTGGCTCTGGCGCGGCTCCAGCGTCATGCCGGCTGCGCCGAGCACGGCGGCGAAATCTCGGGCAGTCCGCACCACCTCGTCGGCGTCGGGCGTGCCGAGGAGGGTGGCGGCGACGCCGCGCACGGCGTCCTCCGCCTCGTGCTGGCCGGCGGCGATCATGGCGATGCCGAGCCGCTCGTCGCGGCAGAAGGCGACGCCGTCGAAGGGATCGTAGAAGGGATAGAACTCGATACGCCGGTTGGCGGCGGCGCTCAGCGCCCGCACCCAGCAGGACAGTTCGGTGATCGCGCCCTTGGCCGCGTCGGCGCCGAGCCTGTCGCGATAGATGCGCCAGCCGGCCTCCCAGCAATTGATGTCGCAGGTCGCGAACCCCGCCATCCAGCAGCGAAAGCCGATGCCGACCAGCCGCTCGGGTATGCGCAGGCTGCCGTCGGCCTCGCGCAGCGGGCAGATGTCGCCCTTGGGGCATGGAATGCAGTTCATTGCGGCGGTTCCCCTCCACCGGTCCACCGGGCGCGCCGTCGTCGCGGCAGGGCACGCCTCTCATCCGCATGACGCTAATGAGAATGAGTTGCAATAGCAATACGTAGAACGGCGGATGTGCTTAAATTATACTCGGTCTAACATTTTGCCGTGGGAATGGGCAGAAATGGCCTTTTTTCGCGATTTTTTAAATGTCTATGCGCAATATCCCTTAATTGCCATTGAAAGTCATTCGCATTAAGAGTAGGGGTGCGTCACTCGCCAAGGCGAGAAAACAAGGGGAAGGACAATTTATGTTGCCAATCGTAAGTGCCCAGTTCGTCCGGGCTTGTGGAGTTGCCGGGCTTGTAGCGGGGCTGACGATGATCTCACCTGCCGCCGCCGAGGTCGACAAGAAGGCGGTCCTCGATACCTATGCGGATATCGCCGAGGCCGGCTACGAGGACTCTCTGGCCGCGGCCAAGACGCTCGATGCGGCCATCGACAAGCTGATCGCCGATCCCTCCGAGGAGACGCTTGCCGCCGCCAAGGACGCCTGGCGGGCCGCCCGCATCCCCTATCAGCAGACCGAGGCGTTCCGCTTCGGCAACCCGATCGTCGACGACTGGGAAGGCAAGGTGAACGCCTGGCCGCTCGACGAGGGCCTGATCGACTACGTGAAGACCGACACTTACGGCATGGAGTCGGACGAGAACGAGCTCTTCACGGCCAACGTCATCGCCAATGAGACGATCACCATCGGCGGCAAGGAGATCGACACCTCCAAGATCACGCCGGAGCTTCTCGGCGAGACCCTGCACGAGGCCGGCGAGGTCGAGGCGAACGTGGCCACCGGCTACCACGCCATCGAATTCCTGCTCTGGGGCCAGGACGTCAACGGCACCGATGCCGGCGCAGGAACCCGTCCGGCGACCGACTTCGACACCGCCAACTGCACCGGCGGCCATTGCGACCGCCGCGCGGCCTACCTGAAGGCGGCCTCGACGCTGATGATCAGCGACCTGGAAGAGATCGTCGCGGCCTGGTCTGAGGGCGGCGCTGCCCGCGAGGACGTGATGGACGCCGATGGCGGTATCGTTCGCATCCTCACTGGCATGGGCTCGCTCTCCTATGGCGAGCTTGCCGGCGAGCGCATGAAGCTCGGCCTTCTCCTCCACGATCCGGAGGAAGAGCACGACTGCTTCTCCGACAACACCCACATGTCGCACTTCCTGGATGCAAAGGGCATCAGCAACGTCTACCACGGCAAGTACACCCGCATTGACGGGTCCGTCGTGGAGGGGGCGAGCCTCTCCGACCTCGTCGCCGAAAAGAACGCCGACCTCGACAAGGAACTGAGTGGCAAGCTCGAGGCGACCATGGCGGCGATGACGACCATGAAGGAGCGCGCCGAAGGCGGCGAGGCCTACGATCAGATGATCGGCGAGGGCAATGACGAGGGCAACGCCGTCGTCCAGGCCGCGATCGACGCGCTCGTCGACCAGACCCGCTCGATCGAGCGGGTGGTCGCCGAACTCGACCTCGACGCCATCGATTTCGAGGGCTCCGACAGCCTCGATAACCCGAACGCGGTGTTCCAATGATCGTCTGCAGTTGCAACGTCATCAGCGATCTTGAAATTGAGGAGGCCGTTCTCGGCCTCCTCAAGGACGATCCCTGGCGGCTTATCGTCCCCGGCCACGTCTACAAGGAGATGCGGAAACGGGGGAAGTGCTGCAACTGCTTTCCGAATGTCGTCCAGATCATCGAACGGGCGACCGAACGCTTCCACCGCACCCTGGGAACCGCCGATGCAGACCGCACGGCGGCTTTCCTGTCGAACCTGAAGGCCGAGCACCGCCGCATCGTCGAGATGCGCCGGGCGCGCCGCGAGGTCGCCGCAAAGCAGTGGAAAAAGACGATCGCGGCATAACCGCCGGCCGCTCGCCACGACTACGCCCCTTTGAATATGGCGCCATTCGTTCTATTTGCATTGGGAGACGACATCCCAATGCGAGACGGAAAGGACGAAGAGCCGATGAAGGGCGACCCAAAAGTCATTGAATGTTTGAACGAAGCGCTCTTTATGGAACTGGCGGCGATCAACCAGTACTGGCTGCATTACCGGCTGCTGGACGACTGGGGCTACACGCTGCTGGCCAAGAAGGAACGGGAAGAGTCCATCGAGGAGATGGGCCACGCCGACAAGCTGATCGAGCGCATCATCTTCCTGGAGGGGCTTCCGAACCTGCAGACCGTTGCGCCGCTGCGCATCGGCCAGTCCGTCAAGGAAGTGCTCGACAGCGATCTGGCTGCCGAATACGAGGCGCGCGAGGCCTATGCCAAGTCGCGCGAGGTCTGCCGCGAGGCGCGCGACTACGTCTCCATGGAGCTCTTCGAGGAGCTTTTGACGGACGAGGAAGGCCATATCGACTTCCTGGAAACCCAGCTCGAGCTGTTCAAGGAAATCGGCCCGCAGAACTACGGCCAGCTCAATGCCGGCCCGGCGAGCGAAGCCGACTAGGCCGCTTCACGGCCGCGAATTCCACGGACCGGCGCATGCCCCTGGCTGTGCCGGTCCGGCCTTTCCGCCCCCCTTTCCGGCCGATGCGCGATTGCGCGAAAGGGGGCGCGTAGTGGCGCGGCGCCTGTTGCCGGCCGCGGGCATCGGTGCGTTGGCGTTTGCCACGGGCCTTGCCGCGACGGTCGCCGCCGACAAGGGCGGCCGCGACGACCTTTCCGCCGATGACGCGGCGCGCGTCGCTACCGTCACCCGGCCGACCACCGACTTTTCCAAGCCCGAGCGCTTCGAGGCCCGGTCCGCCGGCGCGGGCACCCATATGAAGCGGGTGACGCGGATGGCGTTTTCCCAGCCGCTCGCCAATCTTTCCCGCAAGGACGAGACCGAGTTCCGCTTCGGCAACGGGCTGTTCGAGAAGCTCTGGGTCTCCTCGCCCTCATCGACCCGGGCCTCGGACGGCCTCGGGCCCCTTTTCAACGCCCGTTCCTGCCAGAGCTGCCATGTGCGCGACGGCCGCGGCCGGCCGCCGGAGAGCCCCGGCGCCAGCGCCGTCTCCATGTTCCTGAGGCTCTCCATCCCGCCCGAGACCGATGCGGACCGCCAGGCGCTCGCGACCAAGGCAATCCTCAGCGTGCCGGAGCCGACCTATGGCGGCCAGCTCCAGGAATCCGCCGTCACCGGCCTTGCTGCGGAGGGCCGGCTCCATGTGGACTACACGGAAGAAACAATCGCGCTTGCCGGCGGCGAGACCGCGCGCCTGCGCCGGCCGGACTACCGGGTGAGCAATCTCGGCTACGGGCCGATGCACCCGAAGGTGCAGCTCTCACCACGCGTGGCGCCGCAGATGATCGGCCTCGGCCTAATCGAGCAGATCCACGCGGCCGACATCCTCAGCCTTGCCGACCCTGAGGACGCCGATGGCGACGGCATTTCCGGCAAGGCCAGCATCGTGCGCGACCACGCCGGCAACATCGTCCTCGGCCGGTTCGGCTGGAAGGCATCGATGCCCTCGGTGCTGGAGCAGTCGGCCCACGCCTTTTCCGGCGATATCGGCATTTCCACACCCTTGATGCCCGATGCCTTCGGCGACTGTACCGCGCGCCAAAAGGACTGCCGCGGGATGCCGACGGGCGAGCAGGCCAATCTCGGCGCCACCGAGGCGCCGGACCCGGTTCTCGCAATGGTCGTCCATTATTCGGAAAACATTGCCGTTCCGGCCCGCCGCGATGTCGGCGATGCGGCGGTGCTGCGCGGCAAGAAGGTTTTTTATGACGCCGGCTGCGCCTCCTGTCATACGCCGAAATTCGTGACCCGCCGCGATGCGCCGAACCCGGCCCACCGCTTCCAGCTCATCTGGCCCTATTCCGATTTCCTGCTCCACGACATGGGCGAGGGGCTTGCCGACGGCCGGCCTGTCGGCGATGCTTCGGGCCGCGAGTGGCGCACGCCGCCGCTCTGGGGCATCGGGCTGACCGAGACCGTCAGCGGCCACACCTACTTCCTGCATGACGGGCGCGCCCGCAGCCTGCTGGAAGCCATCCTCTGGCATGGCGGCGAGGCCAAGGCGGCGCGCGATGCCGTTGCCGATCTTGAACCCTCCGCCCGTGCCGATCTTCTGAAATTCCTGGGGTCCCTGTGATGCCGTTCGTTCACGCCGCTCTCGCCTTCCTCCTTCTCGCCGCGGCCCTTCCGGGCGCCGCCGCGGCGGCACCCGCCGATGCCTATCCGCGGATCGTGGAGCGGACCATCACGGAGTTCATCCGCCCCGGCTACAACCGGCTGGCGGCCGAGGCAAAGGCGATGGATGCGGCGACGTCGGCTCTGTGTTCCGAGCCGTCCAAGGAGACGCTGAGCGCTGCCCGCGGGCAATTCGCCGACCTCGTCGACGCCTGGTCGCGGGTGGAGCTCCTCCGCTTCGGCCCGGTGCGCGAGGACAACCGCTATGAGCGGCTCAATTTCTGGCCGGACCGGCGCAGCCTCGGCCTTCGCCAGGTTCAGCGGATTATCTCGACCAAGGACGAGAGCGCGATCGGTGCCGATGCGCTTTGGGACAAGAGCGTCGCCGTTCAGGGGCTTGGGGCGCTGGAATTCGCGCTCTTCGGCACCGGCGCCGACGAGCTTGCAGAGCCGGGCGCCGCCGATTTCCGTTGCCGCTATGCCCAGTCCATCGCCGCGCGGATGGCGGCGACGGCCGGCGACATCGCCGCGGACTGGACCAAGGCGGACGGCTTTTCCGCCGTGCTCCTCCAGCCGGGCGACGATAATCCGGTCTACAGGACCCACGGCGAAGTGGTTCAGGATCTCCTGCGTGCGATGACCGAGGAGATGCAGTTCGTCCGCGACCTCAAGCTCGTTGCCATCATGGGTGAGGACGCCAGGGACGCCAACCCGCGCGTGGCGCCGTTCCGCCGCGCCGGGCTCACCGTTGCCGCGATCAAGGCGAATGTGGAATCGGTGCTGGCGATGTTCGAAAAGGGCGACTTCATCTCCGCCCTCGGCGAGGAGGACGCCTGGCTGTCGCAGTCGCTGCGCTTCGAGGTCGGCCAGGTGTTCCAGTCGCTGGGGCAGGTTGAGGACGATTTCGGGAAAGCCTTGCGCGACGAGGAGAAGCGCAAGTTCCTCGATCTCGTGCTCCTCAGCCTGCATGGCGCCAAGGAATCCATCGGCGACTACTATGCCGGGCGGACCGGGCTCGCCATCGGCTTCAATTCCTTCGACGGAGACTGACCGTGATCGAGATCGACCGGCGCCGGTTCCTGGCCGGCGCGCTTGCCAGCGGGCTGGCGACGGCCGTCGCCGTGCCGGCGGAGGCGTCCGGGGGCGAGGCGACCTACGTCACCGCGATCCGCAATGCCGACGGCAGCTTCGGCGTCGCCGTCCTCAACGCGGACGGAAGGCTCCTCTTCACCGAGAGCATGGAAGGGCGGGGCCATGGCGCCACCGTCTCGCCAGACAATGCCACGGCCGTCGTCTTCGGCCGGAGGCCGGGCAGGTTCGCGGCCGTCGTCGACCTTGCGGCCGGGAAGATCGTGCGGACCATTCCGGCGGTCGAGGGACGGCATTTCTGCGGTCACGGGCTCTATACGCCGGACGGGCGGCTGCTCTATGCGACCGAGAATGCCTATGAGCTCGAAAAAGGGATGCTCGGGGTCTACGACGTGGCGGCGGACTACCGGCGCATCGGCGAGATCTGGACCGGCGGCATCGGCCCGCATGAGACGCTCCTGATGCCGGACGGCAAGACGGCCGTCGTCGCCAATGGCGGCATCCTCATCGATCCGATGTATGGCCGCCAGAAGCTCAACATCGCCACCATGGAGCCCTCGCTCGCCTATCTCGATCTTGAGAGCGGCGAGGTCGTCGACAAGATGGAGCTTGGGCCTGAGCGCCACCAGCTCTCGATCCGCCACATCAGCATCGACGGCGATGGCGCTGTCTGGTTCGGCTGCCAGTATGAGGGGCCGAAGACCGACCAGGTGCCGCTGATCGGCAAGCACATGCGGGACGGGGAGGCCGAGATGATGTCGGCGCCGGCGCGGGTGATGCGCGGCTACCGGCAATATGTCGGTTCGGTCGCCACCAGCCGCGACGGAACGCTCGTCGCCACCTCCAGCCCGCGCGGCGGCGTCATGACGATCTGGAACTGCGCGAGCGGGACCATCGTCTCGGAGGCGAAGATCGAAGACGTCTGCGGCCTTGCGCCCGACGCCGGCAACGCCTTCTTCGGCACCAGTGGAACGGGGCTCGTCTTCGACGGCGACAAGGACCTTGCGCGCTATCCGGGGATCGCCTTCGACAACCACATGCGGATGGTTTGAGGGACGCTCCCCCTTCGCCGTCAGCCCGGCCCTTCACTCTCCCGTCACCCCGGCCGTAGCGCAGCGGAGAGCCGGGGCCTATTGCCCTTGTCCACACGGTATGTCGCCGGCGGTTTGGGGTGCGTGTGCGTGGACCGACGGCCTTCCTTCACCTCGACGGGCTTCCGCGTTGAGAGGGGCAATGGGCCCTGGGTCAAGCCGGGAGTGACGGGGAGAGTGTGGGGCTGGTGGTGGGGCTCAGGCAGGCGGCGCATTGCGCTGCGCCAGCTCTGCTCTGGATTGCTTCGCTGCGCTCGCAATGACGGTAATTCATTGACAAATAAATATGTTCTGCGTCATCAACACAGTTTTGTCTGTGGTTGGATTTGATCGCGGATTCTGGCGTTTATGATTGTGATGAGCTTTCTTGCGATGGCGATGAGGGCGACCATTTTGGTTTTTCCGTTTTCGC